>NZ_JBFRNC010000041.1:0-55352 GCF_041470825.1 Vibrio sp. 10N.261.55.A10
GCGATGAACCTTTTTTATTGACGAAGTATCCTAAACCCAAAACTTGTAGAGCGAAGCCTTAGGATTAAATAAAAGTAGTCCTATCGGTAATGAAAAAATGGCAGCTAATAATAGCTGCCATTTTAGTTGTAAATTCAACTTATTCATTATTCCTGATACTGATCGTGCGATACGTCTAGCTGGTAGAAAGTCGCTTGTGAGTAATCGTCTAGGTCGCCGCTGATGTTTTGGTTGTAAACACCGGCTTTGAAGTACATGTACTTGCCGCCAACGTCATAGCCGCTGTTGCTCATATCAACCACTTGTACAACATCGTCTTTGCCTTCACGCATTAGCGTTACCGTCATCGTGTTGCCTTTAACGTCAATACGGTAGCTGAACACTTCACCAAGTGCGATACCATCTTCACCTACTTCAGCCGTCATGTCTCCCACTAGAGGATAGAAGTCCTCTTTGGTCGCGTCTTGGCTTTCGTGTGCAAAGTAAACTGCGCCCGTTGGTTGGTTTGGCAGTTTACGGTAGTACAAACGAATCGGCTCATCGTTTTGATCGTGAATCTGACCAATGATAAAGCGACCTACTTCATTCGCATTACCCGTTGTTGTCGCATGATCGATTTTCAATGTTGCTTCTAG
Source organism: Vibrio sp. 10N.261.55.A10 (assembly GCF_041470825.1). Classification (NCBI taxonomy): domain Bacteria; kingdom Pseudomonadati; phylum Pseudomonadota; class Gammaproteobacteria; order Vibrionales; family Vibrionaceae; genus Vibrio; species Vibrio sp. 10N.261.55.A10. Next base: position 636 of record NZ_JBFRNC010000041.1, read on the forward strand.
AACGCCATCGATACCAGCCGCAGCTTCTAAATCAGCTTCAGGTGCGCTTGAGAATACCCAGTTGTTCTTATTAACACCTTTCGTACTGATAGACTGGTCACCACGACGCATCATCTCACGAAGCTCGGTACGCGCGTACTTAGTGTTTTTAGATGTACGTACACCTTTCACGTAAGACTTGAACACTAGACCACCGTCGTCCGCGGTATAGAAGATTTCTGGGTGTTGATACCCGTTTGCAAGGTTCCACTCGGATACATCATCTGGCTTACCGTTTTTGTCATGGTCGAATGGTTGAGACAGGTACCAGTGAGTCATGTCGAAGTTTTCGCTCGGTGCATTACCGGCAACGGGTGTCGCTGGTAGGCCTGTCGGAACAGGTAGCGCGCTGCGAGTGTCACATTTAACTGAAGTCTCACAAGGGTAAACTGCTGCTACGCCGAAGTTACCTGAGCGTAGATCTTTGCGTGCTGCTTTACGCGCTTTTTCCGCTGCTTTCATTTCAGCAATAAGCACCGCTTCTGCAGCCACCACGTCTGAAGTGATGATGTGACTCGCTGGACAAGCGTTGATGCTACAGTTAACCGCTGCTAACCCAGTCACACTGTTCCAACCGTTTTTGGTGTTGCCGTGACCAACATATCTTACGTAACGTGCTTTCACCGCAGGCTCAAATTGGAAACGCTCAAGGCCGATAGCTTTACCAGAACTGAGTTGGTTCTCAAGTACCGTCGTCCAGGTTTCACCATCGACACTCACTTGAATATCAAATTTAGATTGGCGCTCATTACCTTTACTGAAGGATGCTTGAACAGCGTCAAACTCTTGTACTGAACCATAATCTAGCATTGCCCACTCACCGTCACCCGCTGACGACCAACGTGTTGTTAGGTCTTGGTCAATGAGGCGATCTGGGCCATTTCCATCGTGACTGCTAGCGGTAGCAGCAACCGGAGTAAGAAGCGCTTCACCCGTTTCTTTGTTGTTAGGGAAGTCTGCGTTGGTTGTGCTTGTAGTCGCGCAACCAACGGCAAGCATAATAGAAGAAGCGAGTAAGGTTTTTAGAGTGATTTGTTTCATATTTAATCCATTATTATAATACAAAGACAGCGTTCGTAAGTGAAAGCATCAATCAGCAAACACGAGCTATAAGGCGATTCCCCTCTCAGTATTTGCGATAACATGAAAATATTACGTAGTCTTATAATACAAATAAAACATTTCGTTGAATAAATGAGACTGAGGACACTTTCCGATCTTTCATACTTTAACTGGATCACACTTCCTATTGATAAAAGACAATATATAGAAATTTAGAATACAAAATAGGCTCGTCATCTACGGCTCTCCTCCACAGAATGTGCGCGCTATAAACTCAATAAGACGAGTTCCCAGCAATCAGAAAACGCCGATTTATCTCTCCCTAAAAACCAAAAAGACCACATTACCAATAGCTAATGTGATCTTTTAATTTAATGTAGGGGCGGCTTAAATCTCGACTCAATCAATAGTGTGCCGCTCTAAGAGAACTAAAGCTGACATCGAACACCTCACCAGCATAGCCGCTATCAGGTTTAAATTGAGGGTAAATGCCCGCTTTGAAATAGAAAGCAATATCTGTCGATGTCCAATCTGACGTCAACGAGGCCGTGTCCCCATTTTTATCTGTGTAATCTTGTCCCCAAGGGATTAAATGAGAAACGGTGTTGGTTCCATCTAAATCATGAGTCGCCAAGTAGATACCTTCTGGATTGGCTCGAATCGTATATCGCCACTCTTCACTTGCCGAATAAGTCCCTAACTCGACACTGAACGGGTCACAATGATCACAGTCTTGGTTGTTGCGCTCAAAATCAGAGTTCAGTATCACTCTTACTGGCTTACTCTCGCCTTCCCATAACAGTTTCACCAATGCTTGATTGATCTTCCAACCATGGATTTGTCCAAGTACCACTTTTGGATCTTGATTGTTGATGTTCGGGTAATCTTCAATTCGCAAGCTTGCGGTTAACTCGTGACTGGTAGCGTTCGTTCTAGTGTCGTCCAAATACCAACTTGTATCTTCATCGCTGGTGCTACAATCCGGTTGAACACTGCTTTGATACAACTCCCTGAGCTCAGAGCGAATATAGCTAGAGTTTTGGGTAGAGGTGCCGTATCCCATATCCGCTCTAAAGTGCATTCTTCCTTCATCAGTATTGAAGTAAGAAAGATCAATATCACTGTCGTACACATCGCTGTCATTTGAAAGAAGATCTTTACTCGATTCACAACGTTCTGGTTCTAACTCAGCAGCACTGTCACCACCGCTTCCATACCAATCATTCTTACTCGGTGGAATAGTCAGCTTCCAATCATTAATGTCCCAATCGTTTGATCCATCGATTTGAGTCGTGGTGTATCTCAACGCCTGATAGTAAGCAATCGCTTCACCATTCTCAAATTGGTTATAGATACCCGCTTTGAAGTAGCTCAATAAATGCTGCCAGTAAGCGATGTCTTGATTCACTTTTACTTCATCATTCACTTTGAGCGACAGTGTGTTCTCATAAACAGAAAGATCAAATTTGGTAAAACTGTCCAATTCCGCCTCACCTAAATCGTAGCGATTGTATGACGTGGCATAACAATCCGAAGAGTCAGCCGCACTGCTACAATCAATCGCATTGCTCTTCATGACCGCCCAATAATGACCGGTAAGGCCGTCCCTCTCCTGCTCCCATACCACACGCAATAATGGATGAGGAATGTAACCGGTGCCACTCTCATCAGTCCCCTTATTGTGTATCTGCAGCAACGTCACTTCATCATGGTCGGCAGGTGAACTCGCCATTGCATGCTCGATATCAGGTAAGCTTATTTCCGCATACAAGCTTCGTCTTACACCCGTTTCATTGATATCGAAGTTTTCTCCCTCACGAACCTCAGAACGCATCTTATAGTTCGCCATTTTAAAAATTAGGTTTTCCGTCTCTTCATCTGCGTAAAAGTAATTACTGATGTAACCATCGAAATCGCCATCTTTCACTTCAGAGGTTTTGTTGCCCTCTGTGCCGTTAGGATCCGATACCTGAAGGTCAGAACTGGAGAGGATGTTTTGATACTTAGCAATATCATAAGGCGCAACAACGCCATAAGACGTTCCTGGACTGGTGTTATCAGAAGGGTCATCGCTATCACTTGAGCTATTTGAACTGCTTCAACCGCAGCCATAGGTGAGTGAAGCGAGAGCGACGATGAGGGTTGGCTTATTCACATTTATCTCACTTATCCATAAGAGTAGAGTGATAAGATATATTTGTACTATTTTATGTCAATTATCTATTTATCATAATGTGAGATGCGACAAATGAGGTGATATGAGGTGGCGCTACCGAGGATTTAGAGACAAAAACAACGCAGAAAGGCCACTCTAAACTCGACAGGTTTGGAGTGGCTCTCAGGCTAAAAGCCACAATTAAAACATTGATTTTTAGTGTTTATTAATAGAAACGTTAGACTTTAAAGCTACTCATTAGCTCGCTAACGCTGCCATTCAGTGTTTTGATTTCAGCCGACTCTGTCAGTTGATCTTGGCTTAGCTTATTGAGTTCCTCAACGAAGCTTTCAATCTTATGCATGTTCTTAGCGATACTATGAATCAAGGCATTTTGCTCGACAGAAGAAGCAGAGATATCGTTGTTGAAACGACTCACGGTTTTCATCTGTTCCGTCAGCTTCGCTAGCATGTTTACCGCTTGCACAACTTGAGCACGAGTCATCTCACAATTGCTCTTCGTTAACTCGATCGATTTAACCAAGCCATCCGATTTAGATTGCAACCCAGATAACGCCTCTTCGATTTCAGAGGTGCTGATTTGAGTTCGGTTTGCTAGCGCACGGACTTCGTCAGCCACGACAGCAAAACCTCGACCATGCTCGCCTGCTCTCGCCGCCTCAATGGATGCATTCAGCGCAAGCAAGTTGGTTTGCTCAGCAATACCACCAATCACAGACACTATCGACTGGATGCTCTGTGTTTCATTGGCCATAGAACGAATATCATCCGACGTCGTACAAACTTGCTTCTCAAGATCACTGATGTACGTTTCGGTCACAGTGTTAATTTGCTTAGTCTCGTCACTGGACACGGCCGCATCTTGCGCTGCTTCTGCCGCAAACTGTGAGTTCTTCTCGACTTCACTTGAAGCCTCGGACAATCCATTAATCGCAGAGACCACCTGAACCGTTTCATCGGTATGAACTTTCAGTACATCGCTGGTTTCCTTGCAGCCTTCTCGAATACTTAATACCTTGGTATCAAGATCTGAGTTCTTGAATTTCACGTCTTTAACCATCTCTTGCAAGCCAATGATGAACAAGTTGATGTCTTTGGCGATGTGTCCTAGGTCGTCATTACTTTTCTCTGCGAGCCTTTGGGTCAGGTCGCCATTACCTTGAGAAAGGTCGTGAACAATCTTACGCAATGACACGATTGGGCGGTAGAAACGATTCAGGAGTAAAGTCATCAATATGACCGACCCCAACACACAGGCAATAATCAGCATTCGAGCATCCGACATCACACCATTCAGCTGATCGAGCGCAAGTTCAGGATCAATACTAGAAATCATGTACCACTCTTTCTGGCTGCCAATATCGACCTTCTTAGCCATCAAGATTCGCTGATTACCATCAATCATACCTTCAATGAATTGGTCAGGTAGTTCAATAGCTTCATTGAGTTTCATTAAGGCGTCAGCAGAAGATATATTGCTCTGTGGAAGCACGTTTTCTATTGTGGATGCAATTACCATCCCTCTCTCATCCACGATGATACCTTTGGCTTCGTAGATGCTATCTAGCTGTTTGAGCTGAGTTTCCAAATCATCAAATCGAATGTCTGCCATGATGACGCGATCTTGATAGGTGTAAGTCACACCAATCATAGGTACTTGAGTACTCTTGGTGAAAAACAGATCACTAAAAGATAAACCTGATTTCAATTTCGCTTGCTGATACCAAGGACGAGTCGTTGGGTTGTATTTTTCTTTGATTCCAACACCGTTTGGGAAAGACTCTGAAGGACGAGAAGTGTAAGAACGACCATCATCAAAACCCACTACAATCTTGTCAATACCACCGAGCTTAGCGGCAAAATGCATCAGCGCTTCGTTTGGTACTTGGTATGGGGATTTCATGAACTCTTGTGCAACGGAATTGACCGTATCGATGGTGCGCTGGACGGTGCTTTCAATCTGATTAATTTCTATCGTTAACGAGTGATCAATCTCGTTATAAATCGTTTGGTTTACTTGATCAGTCGCCAAGTTAAGCGTGAACCAGTTCGTAAATGCCAAGGCACTGGAACTGACGATCGCCACCATTAAAATCAATTTTCCTTTAAACCCTAGAGACAATTTTGAATTCATAAAACTCATAATCCATATCAACCTATGTCTATTATTTTTATCCGAATGAAATGGTCATTTTTTAGATATTCGAAGATACGGGAAGCAAAACTTGTTCATGCCGTTCCATCGTCACAACCATCAATTTAATTAATATTGTATGTTTAATTGACTGCACTTTCTGTGAGCAATCTTGACATATCAAAACTGGTTAAAATCACCCTGTGACATAGGTATCATTTATGAGTTTGAACTTTTAACATGATTAGAAAGGAATAATTAACCAATTAAAAATGATCAACTTTCAGATGATTACCTCACAACTTCGCCGATAATGCCTCCACTCAAATTATTCATATCACTTTCGGTCACCTGACTAGGAAAGTGAGCCTTAGGTCACATTTTCACTAACCAACCATTCACTCAAGGCATTCAATCTTAAAATTTATTTGTAATACAATAAGCCTTAAGTTATGGTGTATTTGAATCATAACTTAAGTTCTTTCTGGATGCTTTTGTTCAGTTCAAAGTGATAATTGAAGCAGCCGCTTTAAGGTCATTGAACTCGTTTAACGTAGAAACTGTCGGGGGATCTCGTTATTCGTTTTTTCACTTTCTATTGATCATTTGTTTTTCCAGACGGCTCGTCCGAACATGCCCATACAGTCACCAGCTGTGTGGGTTTTTTTTACTTTCTTTTCAGACCCGATATACGAGCGGTGTTAAGCCATCGCCAACAATCAGTTAAGTGCACTGGTTTAAGCTTGCGAGGAAAAGTGAGTGAGTTGGTGCTAGAAGGCTTTGAATTTACAAATAGATATAGATATAGATATAGATATAGAAACAAAAATAGGAATTGAGGCAGTAACAAAGTTGAACAGAGTTTTGAGTAGGTGTAGCTGAGGAAGTAGAAGTAGAAGAGTTTAACGAGGGAACAAAGGGTTGGGTATGGCAGATAAAAACGAACCTCGCTGAGGTATCGCCGCCTAAAAAGACAGGCAATACCCTAGCGAGGTCGTACGTCGATTACTTCTCTAGTTTAGCGAAGTAGTCGAAGATTACTGGTACGTCGTTGTTACCCATTCCTGCGTCAACAGCAGCTTGTAGGCTAGTTGCAGTACCTTGAGCAATTAGAGACTCAGTACCTAGCTCTTCACAAAGAGCAAGGAAGTAACCAAGATCTTTGTTAGCGTTAGCAACAGAGAAACCTAGCTTCTCTTCGCCGTCTACTGCGTAGAACTTACAGAATTGCATGAATGGTGAGTTAGATGGACCTGCAGACATGATGTCAAACAGTTGTTGGCCATCAACACCAGCGCGTTGAGCAACAGCGAAAGCTTGAGACATAGTCGCAACAGTCGTCATACCCATGAAGTTGTTTACAAGCTTAGTAACGTGACCAGAACCTAGAGCACCTAGGTGGAATACGTTTTCGCCTTGCTCTTCAAGAACAGGTTTAACTTTGTTGAAAGTTTCCATGTCGCCAGCAGCCATGATGTTCAGAAGACCATCTTTAGCGTGTGCAGGAGTACGGCCTAGAGGTGCGTCGATCATGCCCGCGCCTTTTTCAGCTAGAGCTGCGCCGATTTTCTTAGTAGAAGCAGGGATAGAAGTACCGAAGTCTACTAATACTGCGCCTTCTTTGATGCCAGCTAGAACGCCGTCTTCGCCGTAAACGATTTTTTCAACAACAGCTGAAGTTGTAAGACAAAACTGAACGATGTCACTTGCAGCAGCTAGTTCTTTAGCAGAAGTGAATGCAGTCGCATTGCCGCGATCTGTAACGCGAGCAACAGCTTCAGCGCTTAGATCCATTACGTTTACGTGGTAGCCGCGCTTTTGTAGGTTTTCAACCATGTTGCCGCCCATAAGACCTAGGCCAATGAAACCGATTACAGGTTTAGTCATGTTCAAACTCCAAATATAGTATTGTATGATTATATGGTCATTATAATAACGACGTCTTTTCCGTTACGCAATAGTTTTAGGGTAATCCTTCAATGCTTAGACGCAAGTTGTGACGGGGATTCACTTTACGAGAAAATATGGTCACGCTTTGTACTTACAAGAGCGATATCCCAATCAAAAAATAACCTATTGATGAAATAATGCACTCTAAATGTCATACGATTAATGAGAATAAGCCACTCCAATAACGATTATTAACCTGCCGTCCCTTTTTTCAGACAAGATTAAGGCTGCCCACTGTCAGTAGTTGACAAATTATTGGAAGACAGTCACTGCCCTAGCCTTAGTAAGGTTTACTGAACACGGGTTTTAAACCAAGTTTTGTCGCCACTTACTAAGCCTGGCACTCTTGCTACTTAGCCTCTAACTAACCAACGCAACCTCTTCCCACCTCGTAGGCTACTGCCTGTTCTGTGCAAACAAAAAAACTCCGAGCTTTCACTCGGAGTTTTTAGTATCTAGCTTCTGTTGCTTCAGCGAATTACAGTTCGATTGAAACCGTTTCACCATCAACATTTAGCATTAGCGTGTTGCCTTCAAGCTTGTGAGACACTTCAACTTGCTCGCCTTCGTTCTTATTAGGAACAAGAAGCGTAAGGATGTTGTGCTCTTTTGATGGCTTGAATTCCACTTCAACGTGACGGTGGATTTCAAGATCTTTGAACTCGTATGGGTCAACTTCGCCAAAACCTTCAACGTTCTTAACTGACGTGATGTTATCAGCAGACTCGTTGATGAAGTTTACGTCTAGGTGCGCAACTTCGCCACGGATAGTGAAAGACTTATCTGCCACGTCGTTTGCGAAAGTTGTGTGCATTAGCCAAGTCATGTCTTTCTCTTCAGAAAGCGTTGCCTTGTCTTGCATTACGAATACTTTACCTTGAACAAACCAGACCTTACGCTTGTAAGATTCAATTTCAGGAACGAAGTACTTGTAAGATGCCGTTGCATCACCCTCAACCATCTTCACATCAGATTCAGTGTCGAAATCAGAGATGTTGCCGCCCGCTTCGATACAGAAGCGATCTTGGTGGTTTTCGTAGCCCGTGTTCTTGTTCTCGCCGTACTGACCTTTACCGCCAAATAGTGGAAGGTTCTTAGAGAACGTTTGACGACGCCATTTAGTGTGCATATCAACACCGAAACCACCGTAGTAGCCAGTGATTGACGCTAGCGTTTCACCGAATGCATGCAACGTGAATGCGTTTTGGTCACCGTGAGAGTGGCTGATTGAGCCAAACGGAGAACATTTGAATACCATGTGAATATGGTTATCACGCTCAGTCATCTTGTTGTGGAATGCAGCCCAACCCGTGATTGGGAATACTTTCAACAGTGGGTCATTCGATGGTGCTTTCTCTTCAGGTGCATCCCAAAGGAAGTTAAAGCGAAGATCATCGTAACCGAAGTCCCACCAACCGAAGTTGTAGAATTTGGTGTGTGCTTCAGTATCACGGCCTTTCAGTTGGTTGTAGTACCAAACATACTCAGGCTTCTGGTTAACACCTGCGTAATGCTTGATGTTGTAAGCCAGTTTTAGACCTGGGAAATCACCGATTGAAGACTGGTCACAGAAGCTCGCGCGCTTAGAGTGAACAGGCATGCAGTAAAGCGGGAAATCACCTGTGTTTTCGTAGAATGTTTTGTTGAACATGTCTACGCCACAGTATGCTTTCAATAGGTCGAATGCTTCGCCTAGGAATGCAGTTTGCGTGTTCCAGTAGTCAGGACCTTCAGCCCAACCGCCGTCTACACCGCCCCATGGTGGGTAGTGTACTGCGTAGTATTCTAGTGCGTATGCAATGTACTCGCCTGCTTTCGGGTGATCGTGGTAAAGCGCGATACACGTTGGGATGATAGCAGAAGAGATAGAACGAACACCGTGGCTGTTCAGTGGGTTGTTCAATAGATCAACCGTCACTTTCAGGTGGTGCATGATTTCGTCTAGACGCTCAATCAAAGCATCTTGAACTTGCTGACGTTCTTCATCTGTGAAGTAGCCGTGTAGCCAGTCGTAACCCCAAGCCATAGCCGCGATAACACGGAAAGCCGCTTCATCGTTATAGCCACGAGAAGTCACGCCTTCTGGATCGTACGTAGACAGTTTTAGAGTCCAAGCTTTTGCTTTAGCAATTAGCGCTTCGTCTTCTTTCACAACACCAGCAATTGCTAGGTTACGTGTCGCGTTTAGTGCCATTTGGCAATCAACGTACATTTGACGCCAGTAAGGACGCCATAGAGAAGCTTTGCCTACCGTGTCAGCTGGGTACGCTTGAGGCTCTTCGAAAGGAGCAGTCTCAAGGAACTTAACTGTCGAGTTATTGTAGAAATCATCAAACATGCAGTGAGCTTCATCAGCTTTCACTTTCGCTTTGAATTCTTCTAACTGATCTGCTTGAACAAGAAGACGTGGACGTGCTTCGCTCAAGTTGTCTAGGAATGATAGGTCGAAGTCACGTTTCTGTACTTCGATAGGGAGTAGGTCTACAAGATTACCTGCTGAAGTATCATTCTCCAGCTTCATCTTCCTGATTGCATCAAGAGATTTTTGGTCGCTCATTCTAACTCACTTATTTTTCAAGTTGATTGAAAGGAATTAGCAACAATATACGTCTTATTGTAGGACAATTAAATCTATTTCGGTTCGATTGAACCATTTTGTACAGTTTTCGTGATTTAGGTCAGATATCTTCCACCTGACCGTTTTTCCGTTTCGCAGAGCAAAAAAAATGCGACGCCCTTTCGAGTCGTCGCATTCTATTATAATCGTTTTCTATGTATTAGCTTTCAGTTACTGCTTTCGCTTGCTTGCCGCCGTCATCGACCGCTTTAACCAATAGCACACCAACACCACCAACAATCACACCACAAAGTATGAAGACTAGACGTCCCCACATTGGGTTAGTGAGTAGAGCCATTAGCATGATACCGACACCCGCTACCGCAATCAGTTTACCAAGCATTTCACGCTGTTTGTTATCCAGTACTTTCTGTTCTGCTGACTCCGCAACTAATGGAGTAGACAGGTTACCGAAGAACTTATCAACGTCTGCTTGACGCTTCTCAGTTAATGGCTTGTAGAACAGAGTTGATAGGATGAAGAAACCACCTGTCAGCGTAATGTGAGCAATCAGACCGATAGCAACCTTAACATCAGACCATTCACGGCTTGTTAGCTCTTCTAGACCGAAGATTGAAGACACCATTTCAGCGTTAACAACGAAACCCACGTAGTAAGAAACAAAACCACCAACCACTAGCGTACCCCAACCAGCCCAGTCCGGAGTCTTCTTAATAAAGAAGCCAAGGAATGCAGGAATTGTCATTGGGAAGCCGATCAGTGCGCCTACATACATCATGGTATCGAACAGGCTCAAACCTTTAAGCGAGTTGATGAACTGTGCAATAAGGATGATAGCAATACCAAACACGGCAGAAGTAATCTTAGAAACCGTTACTAGTTCTTTTTCGCTAGCCGTACCTTTACGAACGATTGGTTCATAGAAGTTCTTAACAAAGATACCCGAGTTACGGTTTAGACCAGAATCCATTGAAGACATTGTCGCTGCAAACATCGCCGCAACTAGAAGACCAACCATACCTGCTGGCATGTACTCTTGTACGAAGTATAGGTAGGCAAAGTCACCCGCTTTCTTACCTGCTTCTGGGTAAGCTGCTGCTAGGTCGACACCTTGACCTGCAATGTACCAAGAAGGCATGAACCAGATAAATACACCACAAAGCATTAGCACACACGCTAGTAGCGCCGCTTTCTTCGCGTTCTTTGAGTCTTTAGCCGCTAGGTAACGGTAAGAGTTAAGCATGTTGTTAGTAATAGAGAACTGCTTCACGAAGATGAAGAATGCCCAAATGCTGAAGATGCTTAAGTAGTTAATGTTGTTACCAGAAAGGAAAGAACCGCCTTCCGCTACAGGGAAGTTATTCACGATTTCACCAACACCGCCACCTTGAACAACAGCAACAACAGCACATGTCACGGTTACTGCCATGATGATAACCATCTGCATAAAGTCAGATGCAATTACCGCCCATGAACCACCCGTTACAGACATTGCCAATACAACCAAACCGGTAATCCAGATAGTTGCTGTCATGTCGAAACCGAAGATACCAGAAGCGATGATTGCTAGTGCGTTTAACCATACACCGGCAGAAACAACACTGTTTGGCATTGAAGACCAAGTGAACACTTGTTCGTTAGTCGCACCGAAACGCATACGAATTGCTTCGATTACCGTTACTACACGTAGTTGACGGAACTTTGGAGCAAAATATGCGAAGTTCATGAAGTAACCAAATGCGTTGGCTACGAAGATGACCGCTACTGCAAAACCATCGTTATACGCTTTACCTGCCGCACCGGTGAATGTCCATGCACTAAACTGGGTCATAAAGGCGGTTGCACCAACCATCCACCACAACATGTTACCGCCCCCGCGGAAGTAGTCACTGGTGGTACTTGTAAATGTTCTAAACATCCAACCTATCGCAATCAAGAATAGGAAATAAATGCCGACAATAATCGTGTTGAGTTCCATCGTGTATCCTTTGTCCGTTGTATTTTGTTACGAGGACTATAGGAAATCTCAAACTTTATTTGTAGTACAATAATCCAAATAAGTGATGGCGATCTTATTTTGATTGATTAAGTTAATTATATATATGACATAGGATGGAATATGGCCAATCCATCAAGGCAATTACTGGTGTTTGAGGTAAAAACTCAAAAAACAAGGCCAAAGAACATCACACCCATTAAAATCAAAGACTTATGAGAAAGTGAGACTTTGCACACTTATTAACAAATACAACCAAACACATATAAATATAAAATCCTCAAAAATAATAAAAGCCAAATCAGAGCTAAATCACCCTCATTTATCACACAATAAACCAGCGTTTTTTATCTATTGAGAGTGGATAATTTCATTAGAATTCTACTTAAATTAATCAATATAGAAGAGGCATATCCAGTTCAAACGATGGTAGATTCAAAATATACAAAAATGAAAAATCATGGATGACGCATAATTATTTGGGGGTCGAGAGTGTCTAAAAACGAATATCGAGCGTAATATTATTTTTATTATGATGGTAAAGAGAACGACCGCTAGGCGTATACAAGAAGGAACTGGCTTAAGAAGGAGTTAAGCGAGGATGAACCAAAACAGTGCCACACATGGTGCAACACGCTTTCTAAAAACAAAAAAGGCATGCACTTGGCATACCTTTTTGACTGGTTCAAATGAAGTTGAAAACCGTGTTTAGCTTGCAGTGGCTAAACGGTGGTTAATATCTTGCAAGTGAGCCGCTGACATTGTACGAGCTTTTTCACTGTCGCCAGCCATAATCGCTTCATAGATTCTACGGTGTTCATTGATACATGTGCTGCCCTCTTCAGAAGAGTGCACGATGAAGTTAACGAACATGGTCGTCAGAATATTGCCGAATGGCAGGTAGAAATCGTTACCTGTCGCATTAAAGATCAAGCTATGGAAACGAGTATCGATGTCTGTCCAACGTTCTTGGTCAAACACTTCTGCGTCATCCACTTCAACCATCTTCTGGAAGATCTCTGAAAGCTCGATACGTTGCTCAGCAGTCGCAAATTTTGCAGCTAATGCACACGCTTCAGGTTCAATCGCACGGCGAAGGCCTAAAAACTGAGAACAGAATTGGTCTATGTCGGTTAGACCATCCATCCATTCAATCAGTTGAGGATCAAGAAAGTTCCAGTATGCGCGATCTACTACACGAGTACCGATTTTCGGGCGGGACTCTAATAAACCTTTAGAGGTCAATAACTTAACTGCTTCACGAAGTGCCGTACGGCTGATACCAAACTGTTCACACAGCGCCATTTCACCAGGAATAATAGAACCTTGTGGCAGTTCACCAGACAAGATTCCACGAGCGATTTCACGCGCTACTTGCACGTGCAGGCTGCGCTTCGAGCCCGAGATTGAATTAAAAGTGCTAACCATAAGTTCACTTATTTTATATGTTATGTTTATGTATTACTTAAGGATCACTATAACAGGATTTCAACCTAGCGCCAATTGAGTAAAATAGCAACGAGTCGCTCTCTATTAATTTACTCAATGAATCAAATACTTATAACTCATCTAATTCCATACAGCTAGAAACATTATGTTACACCATTCATAAATCCGTCATCAAAACGCATCGGTTCTGTCATCCTCGATTTCTATACTCCCTTCCCAAGAAATCACTCAATTGGACTGAAATAATGAAACCGACAAAAACAAATCTCACGCTTAAGAGCGCTATTACTGCTGCGCTGATTTTTTCTGGTTCTGCATTAGCAATGGATACACGATACGAAGATCGCTCTGGCAACTTGGTTGCTGATGTTCCTCAAGATGAATCACAATGGGTTGACCCAAACACGCTAATTTTTGCTTATACGCCAGTTGAAGATCCTGCAGTATACGCTGATGTGTGGAGCGAGTTTTTGAGCCACCTTGAAAAAACAACGGAAAAGACGGTTCGTTTCTTCCCTGTTCAAAATAACGCTGCTCAAATTGAAGCAATGCGTTCAGGTCGCCTACATATCGCAGGTTTCAACACAGGTTCTACACCACTGGCGGTTAACTGTGCAGGCTTTGCCCCATTCACAATGATGGCAGCGGAAGATGGTTCTTTCGGTTACGAAATGGAAATCATCACGCACCCAGGTTCAGGCATCGAAAAGGTTGAAGACCTAAAAGGCAAAAACCTAGCATTCACATCGCAAACGTCAAACTCTGGTTTCAAAGCCCCTTCTGCGATTCTGGATGCTGAATACCAGCTTCAACCTGAACGTGATTTCAAACCGGCTTTCTCTGGCGCGCACGACAACTCTATTTTGGGTGTGGCAGCGAACGCGGCTGGCAGTTCATTTTGGCTTTCATGAACCCAGATTTTGGTGGCCGTTGGAACAACATCTCACAAGGTTTGATTGAGAGTTTAACCATGACCCTCACATCGACCGTGGCGGGTGTCCTTCTTTCAATTCCATTCGGGTTAGGCGCAGCGAAAAACCTTGCCCCTACGCCTGTTTACTTGTTCTGTCGTGCGTTTATTTCGGTTGCGCGTAGCTTACAAGAAATCATCGTAGCGATTCTGTGTGTTGCTCTATTTGGCTTTGGTACGTTTGCGGGGTTTGTCACGCTCACCTTCGCGACCATCGGCTTTCTCGCAAAATTGTTTGCCGATGAAATTGAAGCCATTGACCCAGCACCACTGACCGCAATGCGTGCAACGGGCGCAAGTTGGTTACAACAAGTGAATTACGCGATTCAAGCGCAGGTAATGCCGCGCTTCATCGGACTTTCGATGTACCGACTCGACATCAACTTTCGTGAGTCAGCCGTGATTGGCATTGTTGGCGCAGGTGGTATCGGCGCAACGTTAAACACAGCAATGGACCGTTACGAATACAGCGCAGCAGCCGCTATTCTATTGATTATTATAGTGATTGTGATGTTGTGTGAATACCTATCAACCATCATCCGTAAGCATGTGCAGTAAGGAACGACCAATGAGCACGTTAAATGAAACACCGACAAGCGCCATCAATCGTACCCAATGGCAGCGTTACGACAGTAAACAGAGCCTCATGCTTTGGCTAGGCTGGCTTTGCTTTGTTGCTTTGACAGTATTCGCATGGCAAGTCATGAACAAGGATACGATTTGGTACTTTGTGACTGACTCACCCAACCAATTTACTGATATCTCTTCACGTATGTGGCCACCAAGATGGAGCTACTTAGAGTCTCTTTGGAGTCCGTTGTGGGACACCATTAACATCGCGACACTTGGCACACTGTTAGGGATCGTACTCGCGTTTCCAGTAGCGTTCTTAGCTGCACGTAATACAACGCCAAGCAT
The DNA here is from genome assembly GCF_041470825.1 of Vibrio sp. 10N.261.55.A10. Lineage (NCBI taxonomy): Bacteria > Pseudomonadati > Pseudomonadota > Gammaproteobacteria > Vibrionales > Vibrionaceae > Vibrio > Vibrio sp. 10N.261.55.A10. The sequence continues at coordinate 15,908 of NZ_JBFRNC010000041.1, forward strand.
GACGTTTATCAGACCTATCGCGCTGTTCATCATCGCGGCAAGCCGTTCAATTAACTCGTTAATTTGGGCATTGTTATTGGTAGCAATCATCGGCCCAGGCTTGTTGGCCGGTATCATTGCGATAGCGCTACGTTCAATTGGCTTCGTGGCGAAGTTAATGTATGAAGCGATTGAAGAAGTGAATGCAACACAGATGTCTGCAATCCAATCGACCGGAGCTTCTCCGCTGCAGGTATTGAACTACGGCATTCTTCCGCAAGTGATGCCAAGTTTCATCGGCACGAGCTTGTTCCGTTGGGATATCAATATTCGTGAGTCTACGGTTTTAGGCTTGGTCGGCGCTGGCGGTATCGGCTTGAAATTGCAAGAATCGATGGCGATGCTGGCATGGCCTCAAGTGACTGTGATTTTCTGTGCGATTCTAGTGACGGTCATCTTCTCCGAATGGGTGGCAACCAAAGCAAGAAAAGCCCTTATCTAAATACTAAAAACAACGTCAAATAGACGGTTAGCTAAGATCAAAGCCTACTCACTGAGTAGGCTTTTCGTTTGTTGAAACGTTCTATTCTGTTTCCTACACGCATAAAAAAACCGAGCAACTCGCAATGAGTTACTCGGTTTGACTTATTCCCGATGTATTCAGTCGTTGTTGGTATCAACGAACGATTTTGCAATCACGACTGAATTCAATGTGACGCTTCGTTCCCGCAAAGCACCACATCAACACAAGCCATCGTTAAATAACTTGCATGTGATACCAATCGTAGTAAATAACTGATCACCCTAGCTTGTTAAAAAGCTCGATAACTTCGTTAGAATTTTTGATTGTAGAATAACTACTTATCGAAAAATTCTGCCTTGTTCTCAAGCTTTTTTCCTGCGCTATTTCTGCTCACTTACTTACTGTGATTAGTATTAATCATTTACAGTTGAGCAAATGATCCTTCCCACGAGTATGTCTCACCAGCAAACTCAACAGTGTGAGTTGCTTGCTGCGTGTCTTCAGCTTGGTTTGAGATACCGTAGTGGTAAGTGTTACCAGAAGTAGTCTGAATGCGAACAACAGTCCCGACACTGTTATGGCCCACAACAGATACTGATTTAACTAGACCACGAGCGCCTACAGAGGCTTCGATAGACTCGTTAAAGTAACCATGCGTTTCTAGTACAGAAGCAAACACGTGGTTTTGACCAGACTGACGTAAGATGAACGCAGGCTCACTCTTAAGGTTGAAGTCTGGATCGTTAGCACCAGTGCGAGCAAAAATCACTTCGCTGCCCGCATTCGCGCTAGTTACTAGGCTGTAGTAGCTGCTGTCATGTAGCCAGCTTACTAAAGAACCTTCTTCGTTTACTTTGCCTGAAGCAACGTTCCATAAATGTTGGTAACCGTTGTCTTCACCTAATGGCTTAAGCGTTGTTTCCATGTTGTAATCGAAGTCAGTGCGAATGATTTGACCCGAGTGGTGAACTGGTAAGTCGTACTGGTGCTCAGCGTCAGCTTCGATGCGGTACACATCAATTACTAGCGGTTTTTCGAACTCAGGTAGTTCAGCAAGAATCACGCTGCGTTGCATGTCTACGCCAGTGTAGTACTCAGAAATTGTGCCGCTCATACCTTGTAGCGACTGGTCGTCTGCTACGAAGAAGTGCTTCTGACCAAACTTAGACTCAGCCAATGCTGTGTTGAAATTGTTCTGCGTTTTCTGATCAACCGTTACTGTGTTGTGAGCAACCGTCTGCTTACAGTAAGACTTGTTCTCCGGGATGTAACGACCGCCAAACTTAGGCTCAACGTTTACCCAACGACCGAAGCCGTAATCGTGCAGCACTTCGTGGCCACGGTTGAATACGCTTAGGTGCAAGCCATCGTAGTGACCATGGTCTAGCGCAGAATGGTACTGGTGATCGCTGCCGTGTTGACCAAACCAGATCAACGCCATGGTATCGTCGTCTTGCTCATCACGGTGACGAAGAATGCTAACGCCGCCTTTCTCACCTTCAGGGCCGTCGGTAACGAACAGGCTACCCCAGTTGAATGGTTTGATTTCATCAGCTGCTTTAACAGCATCAGACAATGTTTTACCTGAAGCATGAACCCAAACGTTTTGTTGGTGGTTAGCCATACCAAGCAGAGTTTCAGTCTGCTCGTAACGGTGGTAACACACAGACGTTGCCATGATAACGCCTTCATCGTTGATAGAGATTGTCTTCGATGAATCGTTCAGCGCTGGCAATGTACCGTCTGGGAATGCGGTTTTGAATACAGAGTACGACGTTGTCTTGATCACTGAATCGTTGAATTCATAGATACCAACTTCAGGCTGACGACGTTCAATCGCTTCTGCGAACAGGTAGATTGGACGTAGAGAGAAACGGTGGTAGTAAGGACCTTCCATGTAGTAGCCGTCTGGCGAAAACAGTTGGTCAAGTTGCGCTAAGAAACCGCCGCTTACTTTGTCTAGTTTCAGGCCGTAAAGCGCTTTGTCTACAGACTCTTGATCGTTGATTGCGTAACCACAGATACCTACCGCTGCTACAGCCCATAAGCCGTGGTTGTGTACGATATCGAAGTCGTGTGCGTAAGTCACAACGAACATTTCGATCATTTGCTTAAGAAGATCGTCTTCGATAAGGCGCTTCTGCTCTTCAGAGATCGTGTGGTAAATACAGCTGTACGCACAAGAAGCGTAAAGCATCCACATGTTCTCGTTCAACGTTTGGTGGAACAACTTACCCGGAGGGTTAGAGTCACGGCTTACGTTGCTTTCAAGCGTTGGGTATACCGTCGCGTACGCAGTTAACATATCAACGATGTAGTCACGGTATTTTGTTTCCTCAGTGATAAGGAACAAACGGCCGGCTAGATCCATGTGGATGTAGTTTTGCTTGTGACGGTTATGTTCGTAACCGCCGCCTTCACCGTGACCTGGAACTTCAATGCCAACTTCAACCATGTAAGCGTCAGTTTGTTTAATGTCACGAGTCAGTGCGTTACCTAAAAGGCTATCCTTGCCAAGTTCTTTACGAAGCTCTGCTGCTTCATCAAAGTTAAGTAAAAGTGGTTGATAGCTCATTATTATTTCCCCTGCTTTGCAGTGCTAAGTTCTTCTGAATTTGTTTCTTGTAAAGTTGTCTCTACTGAGTAGAAGCCTGTCCAGCTGTATACTTTGCCGTTCAGTTCTACCTTGTGTTCAGTGTTGTCAGTCGCACCAAGTTGGTTGCTGATCATGACGGTCACATTTGATTTTTCTGTGCTGATTTCGACGACTGAACCTACATTTGTATGCGCGACAACCTTGATGTCTTTCACAACGCCGCGAGCATTGACTGATTGCTCGAACTCTTCGTTGAAGTAACCGTGCGTTTCAAGAACAGAAGCGAACAGTGTTGTTTCGCCCTTGCTACGTAGAATGAAAGCAGGCTCTGAGCGTAGGTTGAAGCTTGGGTCATTCGCGCCAGTGCGAGTAAAGATAACTTCAGCATTGTCGTTAGACGTTGCACCTAACCATGTGTAGTAGGTGTTGTTTTGTAGCCAGCTCACAAGTGCCGTGCCATTCACATCACCGCTTGCTACGTTCCATAGGTGTTGGTAACCGAAGTCACTACCCAGCGTGTTCAACTCTTTATTCGCTTGGTATTCAAAGTTAGTACGAACAATCTGACCGGCATATTGGTGCGAGTAATCGTATTGGTGTTCGCCTTCGCCACCTTTCTCAGAATCTAAGCGGTAAAGACCCAATAGTAGCGGAGATTCTAATTCTTCAAGGTTTAGCATGAACACGCTGCGTTGCATGTCAAAACCTTCGTAATGATCGTTAGCAAATGCGCTCATGCCATTGATTTGCTCGTCTTCTACTTTGAAGAAGTGCGGCAAGCCGTGTACTGCATCTGCACGTTCAACGTCAAAGTTGTTCTGACATTTTTCATCAATCGTTACTGCGTTATGTGCAATTGTTTGACGAGCGTAAGATTTGTTTTCGTCTAGGTAACGGCCGCCGAATTTAGGCTCAACGTTCACCCAACGACAGAAACCGTATTCACGCAGTACTTCTTGACCACGGTTGAAGAAAGAAATACCCAGCGTATCAAAGTTACCGTGACCCATGCCGTGTTGGCCGTAGTTCATAACAAGTTGAGAAACGTCGCCTTTCTTATCCTGCATACGGATAAAGCCTTGCGCGCCGTTGTGACCTTGAGGGCCTTCGTTCAATTCAACACTTGGCCAGAAAGGCATGCCGATTTCTTTCTCAGCAGACGCTGCTTCGTAGGCTTTAGATAGCTCAAGACCACATGGATGCATCCAAACTGCGTCTTGAATCTTCGCCATACCAAGAATGTTTTGGTCTACGCCGTTTTCAGAAGAGTAATGCTTGCTGTAAACACTTACTGCAACCTGAACACCCATGTCTGTAATACCCATAGTACGAGAAGCATCATTCAGAGCCGGGAACTCACCGTTCGGGTAAGCCGTCGCCAGCATCGCTTGTACTGTGTTACCAATCACGCCGCCTTTGTAGTTGTAGATATCCACTTCAGGCATATGACGGTGAATCACTTCAGCGAACACACACGTTGGACGAATCGCATAACGGTGGTAGTAAGGACCTTCCATGTAGTAGCCAGACGGTGCAAACAGCTGAGAAACTTGCGCTAGGAAGCCGCCAGTGTCGTTACGGTCAATGCCGTACACCGACATTTCAAGGTACTCACGCTTGCCAAGAGCAAGACCACAAATACCGACAGCGGCTACAGCCCAAATACCGTGGTTGTGAATTCGGTCGAAGTCGTGTGCGTATTTAACTGTGAACATTTCTAGCATTGGTTCGAAAATACGAGACTCAATATTGTCGCGTTGTTCTTGTGTCAGGGTTGAAGCAACACAAGAGTAAGCTAAGCTTGAGAACATTAACCAGCAGTGTTCGTTCAGGATTTGGTGGAACAAACGACCTGTAGGGTTAGTGTTTTTCTGTACGTGGTAATCAAACGTTAGGTATTTGTCTGCGTACTCTTCTAGTAATTCTGTAACAAAGTCAGCGTACTTTTGCTCTTTAGTGATCAAGAACATGCGACCAGCTAGATTCATGTACGTGTAATTTTGCTTATGGCGGTTATGTTCGTAACCCCCAGCTTCACCATGACCTGGGACATCAATAGGTAAACGCATGAATGCTTCTAGATCTTTCGCGTTCGCTGCAATGGTTTTGCCCATTAAGCTAGAACGGCCCACTTCAAGATGAAGCTGCTCGATTTCTGCTTCAGTCAACAATACTGGTTTAGTCGTCATATTCTTTGTCACCCTCAATAAAGAGTTTATCTGCTTAAACTTTGATTAAATTTTCAAACTCCATATAAAGTAATACAATATGAGCTTTAATTATACCTATTCGTCGCCAAATGATGAGTAGAGTCACACTATTAGTCATAAGTCATTGATGTAGCTGACTAATGGTAAATATCAGCCATTTATTAAGTTGTTGATTTATTTACGCTATATAAAGTATCGCTTGATCAATATCACACAAATTTAGATATATTGTATTACAATTGAGCTCATTCCCTTATGATGGATGCAAGTTAAGTAACACTTAAAAGATTTAAACAGATTAGGAGATACACAATGAACTCTTTCTTTATCCTAGATGAAAACCCATGGGAAGAACTTGGTGGCGGCATTAAGCGTAAAATCGTTGCTTACACTGACGATCTAATGGCAGTACACCTATGTTTTGATAAGGGCGCGATTGGCCACCCTCATACTCACGAAATCCATGACCAAATCGGTTACGTAGTTCGTGGCAGCTTCGAAGCTGAGATTGAAGGCGAAAAGAAAGTCCTTAAAGAAGGCGATGCTTACTTCGCTCGTAAACACATGATGCACGGTGCAGTTGCACTAGAGCAAGACAGCATCCTTCTTGATATCTTCAACCCTGCGCGTGAAGATTTCCTAAAATAATAAACAGCGCAACCTCAGTTGCTAAGGTAAGCATATGAAATCATTAAACATCGCGGTCATTGGCGAGTGCATGGTTGAGCTACAAAAGAAACAAGACGGGCTTAAGCAAAGTTTCGGTGGCGACACACTAAATACTGCACTTTACTTGTCTCGCTTAACAAAAGAGCAAGATATCAACACGAGCTACGTAACAGCACTAGGCACTGACCCATTCAGTACCGACATGTTAGAAAAGTGGCAAGCGGAAGGTATCGACACTAGCTTAATTGCTCAGCTTGATCACAAACAACCAGGGCTTTACTACATCGAGACCGATGAAACTGGTGAACGCAGTTTCCACTACTGGCGTAATGATGCTGCAGCAAAATTCATGTTTGACCAGGAAGACACACCTGCTCTACTTGATAAGTTATTCTCTTTTGATGCGGTTTACCTAAGTGGTATTACGCTTGCTATCTTGACAGAGAATGGACGCACGCAGCTATTCAACTTCTTAGACAAATTTAAAGCGCAAGGCGGCCAAGTATTCTTCGACAATAACTTCCGTCCAAAACTTTGGGAAAGCCAACAAGAAGCGATTTCTTGGTACTTGAAGATGCTTAAGTACACAGACACGGCTCTACTGACGTTCGATGACGAGCAAGAGCTGTACGGCGACGAAAGCATTGAACAGTGTATTGCACGTACGTCTGAATCTGGTGTGAAAGAGATCATCATTAAACGTGGTGCTAAAGACTGCCTAGTAGTTGAGAGCCAAAGCGCACAGTACGTTGCTCCAAATCCAGTAGACAACATTGTTGATACAACAGCGGCTGGCGATTCGTTCAGCGCGGGCTTCCTAGCTAAGCGCTTAAGCGGTGGCAATGCACGTGATGCAGCGTTAGCAGGTCACATTGTGGCAGGGACTGTGATTCAGCATCCAGGTGCTATCATTCCTCTAGAAGCGACGCCTGATCTGTCTCTATAATTACGCACTTTAACTATTAATCAAGGGTTTGCTTAGTTGAAAGCAAGCCCACATTTAACGTGAGAAAGAATTCATGACGACATTAAATGAACAACTAGCAAACCTAAAAGTAATTCCTGTAATCGCTATCAACCGTGCTGAAGACGCTATCCCTCTAGGTAAAGCACTTGTTGAAAACGGCATGCCATGTGCAGAAATCACGCTACGTACAGAATGTGCAATCGAAGCGATTCGCATCATGCGTAAAGAATTCCCAGACATGCTAATTGGTTCAGGTACTGTACTGACTAACGAGCAAGTTGACGCATCTATCGAAGCTGGCGTTGATTTCATCGTAAGCCCAGGTTTCAACCCGCGCACTGTTCAATACTGTATCGATAAAGGCGTTGCAATCGTACCGGGTGTTAACAACCCAAGCCTAGTTGAACAAGCAATGGAAATGGGCCTTCGCACGTTGAAGTTCTTCCCTGCTGAACCTTCTGGCGGTACTGGTATGCTTAAAGCACTAACAGCGGTTTACCCTGTTAAATTTATGCCTACTGGTGGCGTAAGCTTGAAGAATGTTGATGAATACCTATCGATCCCTTCTGTACTTGCGTGTGGCGGTACTTGGATGGTTCCAACTAACCTTATCGACGAAGGTAAGTGGGACGAACTAGGCAAGCTTGTTCGTGATGCAGTTGATCACGTTAACGCTTAATCTATTTTAGATTGAGTGATGAAGCCTCACCTCGGTGGGGCTTTTTGTTATCTGGCGTTTATTGCGCTGACTAACCGTAAACACGCTAAATCAACGTTGTGTTTCCCCCACACCCTATCGCCTTTCTCCCTATGGCCTCGTACAGCTCCACGATTAAGACGGGCAAGAACGAGTAATGTAAGGCTTTCAATCTACGTCAGTATGCATCTAACGAAGCGTTACTGGTGTCCCTACTGCCTATCTACCCCCTTTTACCCAGCCCTTTATCCAGCAATGTTCCTTTTCGATACGTCGTCAAACATCTCTCATCGCATGCACTGATAGCCACAATAGACAAAGTGCGCCGCAAAATGTGTCCCGTCATCGAGTTTAACGCCCACTCAGTGACAAAAATTCCAAATACGCACCTCTATGATGAATAAATAGCATAGAAAGGCTTCGTGGCCGCAGATAAACAGAAAATAGCGAAGTGAAAACAATGAGCTACACTTGAAATCTCAATACAAAAATTTTCAGTATAGGGTTCCAAATTAACGTGAATGTCGTCGCACAACACACCAATTTGTAGCACATTTGTTACGGTTATAATTAAAATCTTATAGATACTGCAAAGTAAGCGCTTTTGTTTATATTGTAATACATATAAACATTTAACCCTCAATTTATTTTAGATCTCAAACAAAATACACTCACATTTAAATTCAATTAAAACAAATACTTATATAACCACGTGTTAGAGGCCGAAAAATCAATGCGACCTAGATCATACTAAAGACATATTGTAGTACAAATAAACCTTGGGACGCGTTAATCTAAGCCCAGTTAATTATGATATTTAAAAGGCTGAAAAGATGACTATTGATACTTTTGTTGTTCTCGCCTACTTCTTCTTTTTAATCGCGATTGGTTGGATGTTCCGTAAGTTCACCACCTCTACAAGTGATTACTTCAGAGGGGGCGGCAAAATGTTGTGGTGGATGGTTGGTGCAACTGCCTTCATGACACAATTTTCAGCATGGACGTTTACAGGTGCCGCAGGACGCGCATTCAATGACGGTTTCGTTATTGTAATCCTATTCTTAGCCAATGCTTTTGGCTACTTCATGAACTATATGTACTTCGCTCCAAAGTTCCGCCAACTTCGTGTGGTAACGGCGATCGAAGCTATTCGTCAGCGCTTTGGTAAAACGTCTGAACAGTTCTTCACATGGGCAGGTATGCCGGACAGCCTTATCTCTGCAGGTATCTGGCTAAACGGTCTAGCTATCTTTGTAGCAGCGGTATTCAACATCCCAATGGAAGCTACCATTGTGGTAACGGGTATGGTTCTAGTATTGATGGCAGTAACCGGCGGCTCTTGGGCGGTTGTTGCTTCTGACTTCATGCAAATGCTTGTAATCATGGCCGTGACAATCACTTGTGCGGTAGCAGCTTACTTCCACGGTGGCGGCTTAACTAACATTGTTGCTAACTTCGACGGCGACTTCATGTTAGGTAACAACCTAAACTACATGAGCATCTTCATCCTTTGGGTTGTATTCATCTTCGTGAAGCAGTTCGGTGTAATGAACAACAGCATCAACGCATACCGTTACCTATGTGCAAAAGACAGTGAAAACGCACGTAAAGCGGCAGGCCTAGCATGTATCCTTATGGTTGTTGGTCCACTAATTTGGTTCCTACCACCTTGGTACGTTAGTGCATTCATGCCTGAGTTCGCTGAGCAATACACATCAATGGGCGACAAAGCCGGTGATGCTGCTTACCTAGCATTCGTACAAAACGTAATGCCAGCAGGTATGGTTGGTCTTCTTATGTCAGCAATGTTCGCTGCAACGATGTCTTCTATGGATTCAGGTTTGAACCGTAACGCTGGTATCTTTGTAATGAACTTCTACAGCCCGATTCTTCGTAAAAATGCGACTCAGAAAGAGCTGGTTATTGTAAGTAAGATAACGACTATCATGATGGGTATTTTCATCATTGCGATTGGTCTATTCATTAACTCTCTGCGTCACTTAAGCTTGTTCGATATCGTAATGAACGTAGGTGCGTTGATTGGCTTCCCAATGCTTATCCCTGTCCTACTAGGTATGTGGATTCGTAAGACACCTGACTGGGCTGGTTGGTCTACTCTAGTGGTTGGTGGTTTCGTTTCTTACATCTTCGGTATCTCTCTGCAAGCAGAAGACATCGAGAACCTATTTGGTCTAGAAACAGCGCTTACAGGCCGTGAATGGAGCGACTTGAAAGTAGGTCTTAGCTTAGCTGCTCACGTAGTGTTCACAGGTGGTTACTTCATCATGACTTCTCGCTTCTACAAAGGCCTATCGCCAGAGCGTGAGAAAGAAGTTGACCAACTATTCACTAACTGGAACACGCCGCTTGTAGCGGAAGGTGAAGAGCAACAAAACCTAGATACTAAACAGCGTTCAATGCTTGGTAAGCTTATCAGCACAGCAGGTTTCGGTATCCTAGCAATGGCTCTGATTCCAAACGAACCAACAGGACGCTTGTTGTTCCTACTATGTGGTTCAATGGTACTAACCGTTGGTATCCTATTGGTTAACGCATCTAAAGCTCCGGCTAAGATGAACAACGAGTCAGTTGCTAAATAGCTAAATAAGCAGCTAACAAGTTAAACCAAAATGAAGCCCATGTTATTCGATAACATGGGCTTTTTGTTTGTCTTCGGTTTATCAAAACGGAATATGAAACGCACCTCGATCAATGCTCACAAACCATAGAAATACCTATCTCCTGCCCTCGTTTCATCTTCTTTTCCAACCTTTCCAATGGTTTGATCTCTTTCTCTGATTGTTTCTGTTACTTTGAATGACAACACAAACACAACAGACAATTACAATGAAAAAAACATCACTATTACTTGCTTCCATTGCTCTGGCACTTTCTGGTGTCGCACACGCTGACCAGCTAGAAGACATTCAAAAATCAGGTACTCTGCGTGTGGGCACCACAGGTGACTACAAGCCTTTCTCTTACTTCGATGGTAAAAGCTACTCTGGCTACGATATCGATGTTGCACAGCACATCGCGGAACAATTAGGCGTTGAATTGAAGATTGTTCGTACCACATGGAAAGATCTACTGGCCGATCTAGACGACGATAAGTACGACATCGCAATGGGCGGTATTACACGTAAAATGCAGCGTCAGTTAAACGCGGAACAAACTCAAGGCTACATGACCTTTGGTAAGTGTTTCTTGGTTGCAAAAGGCACCGCAGAACAGTACGACAGCATTGAGAAAGTGAACCTCTCTTCTGTTCGTGTGGGCGTGAACATTGGCGGTACTAACGAGATCTTTGCCGACGCGAACTTGCAGAATGCAAGCTTCACACGCTACGAGAACAATCTCGACGTACCGAAAGCAGTAGCAGAAGGCAAAGTTGATGTGATGGTAACAGAAACGCCTGAAGGTCTATTCTATCAAGTAACTGATGAACGTCTTGAAGCGGCACGCTGCGAAACTCCATTCACCAACAGTCAGTTCGGCTATCTGATTCCTAAAGGTGAACAACGTTTGTTGAACACGGTGAACTTCATTATGGATGAGATGAAATTGAAAGGTGTTGAAGAAGAGTTCCTGATCCACAACTCCCTTAAGTAACTCTTTTCAATTTATACCGTAACAAAAAAGAGGCCAGCAATGCTGGCCTCTTTCGTTATGGTTCAATGGTTCGCTTTAACCGTGAGTTATCACATTCTGCTGTACCAATGCATCCAGAATGTCCGAAGGCATGGTGCTACTTAAGGTTAGCTGTGGCGCAAGGTCTTCAACCACAATCACCTGTTCCGTAGTACCTAAGCCATCCGGGTTGATCGTAAGCTCAATATCATCCCCGTCCACTTTCGCGTCTATTTGTTGTAGCAACGCGGTCATGTCTGGAGATGTATTTTTAAGCTCCGGCAACACTTCTCTCAAGTCAATGCTGTCCCCTTCCGACAAATCAAAGTCGGTAATCGTATCTTCAACACCATCTTCGATGTTAAGCCATACGAACGAGTCCATACCATCACCACCAGTCAGAATGTCTGAGCCTCCGCCGCCAATCAGGGTGTCGTTACCGTCACCGCCAACAAGCGTATCGTCACCTGCGCCACCTTCAAGTCGATCATTCCCTGAACCACCCGTTAAGTCAGTCGCATTAGCACCAGCCAGTAACTGAACATCATCGGTTTCCGAAGCCAAGTTAATATCAACTGCGTTAGACACAATGTTCAAGTTAAGGTCAATCGATGCAGAGGTTGCTGTATCGTTGTTGTCAGTCTCTTCAGAAACCGCCTCGACTTTCAGTGTGTAGTTACCTGGAGTTTGAGAAAGCCCAACCGCTTGCAAGCTTTCAATTGCATCTGCCGTTGCTACCCAAACACCACCGCCAAGATCCGTCACAGAACCCGCAGCACTGGTGATTTGAGCGCCAGCAGGTACATCACTGATATGCAGCGTTAGCTCTTCTGTAATGTCCGTTAAGGCTGCGATAATCCCAACTAAAGGAATGCCACTCGCACTCACAGACTGACTCGCAGTAATGTTTCTCACGTAGTTAGTCGCACTATCGATAGACAGGGTTGGTGCATTCGCCACTGGCGTCACCGCGATGTTGTAAACCACAGGTGCTGTCTCTATCGCAATACCTGAAGGGTTGCCGCTGTCTTTGGCAACAACTTCTAATCCAATGCTATTGGTTGGAGACAGGCTCGCATCAAGGAAAACACCATTTGGACTGGTTGGCGTATCAATCAACGCATTCAGGTCACTCAATGTCCCCACTAAGATGACTGAACCCGTGTTGTTGCCGTTAACAACAACCGTCGTCACTGCTGGAAGTGATACATTCAATGTACCGTAATCCACCGTCAGCGTGACGGTCATCAGATCATCAGAAAATGTATCTACATAATCAGGGTCACTGACATTGATACCACTCAACAGTTGACCAGCATCCTCGTCAATAACCGTAGTGACACTGTCACCATTAACGACCGGTGTATCGTTCACTCCATCGACAATCGCGGTGATCTCCGCTGTATCCGTTAGGAAGTCATTAGCGCCGTTGGTTGTACCATCATCCTCTACGGTATAGGTAAACTTAACGTTGCCGTTGTATTCATCAGCTGCCGTAAATACCCAGTATGGGCCAGTGATCGTAGCATCATCAGCACCACCTACGTTCTCGAAGCGTTGTAGTTGACCTTGGCCTTCATCGAGCGCCAGATTAGTCACGGTAATCGTGTCGTTTTCCGGATCGCTCGTCGCAGCAATTAAATCGCCCTCTTTGATGATCAACTGACCTTCTTCAAGGATGTTGCCTAAGTCGATGTCCGTTGGTACAGGTGCATCATTCACTTCCGTTACGATGAGGCTAATTTCAGCGCTATCGGTCAAGAAATCATCCACACCATTGGTTGTGCCATCATCGATAATGGAATAGTTGAATTTCACATCACCGTTGAAATCATTATCTGCAACGAACAGCCAGAATGGTCCGGTAATCGCCGCGTTATCGGCGCCACCTGCGTTTTCAAAGCGCGTTAATTGGCCTTGTCCTTGAGTCAGGGTTACACCCGTAACCGTCAGGTTATGGTTTTCAATGTCAGAACTTACTGAAATCAAGTCTCCTTCCACAATCACTATTTGACCATCTTCAGCAATCGAACCTAAATCAACATCAGTTGCCACAGGAGCGTCATTCACTTCCGTTACTTTAATGGTGAAAGTAGTTTGGTTGGTCTGTGCTGTATTCGGATCACCCGCATCAATCAAGCCATTATTACCGCCGTCATCGAGTGTTGCATTAATCGTGACTAAACCACTCTGGTTGAGATAGTTCTGGTCTGGGTCTGGTTTGAAAGTCACGGCTCCATTAGTCAATGCGGTATTGATGTCGGCTTCTTTACCGGTAATCACCAATGAGCCACCAGGTTGCAATACAAACGTCACGTCAGGTGAGCTCGTAAACTCAAACACACCTTGCGCTCCCGGAAGTGTTTGATCGACTTGCAACGTAAGAACATACGGAGCGTCTGGATTATCAAAGTTAGCATCAACGTCGTAGATACTAAAGTTGTCGATAGCAACACTAATGTCTTCCGATGTTTCAATATTCGTTACGTTCACAAAGATCGGTTGATCGTTAATAGGATCAATCACCAGATCAACATCGAAGCTGGTTGGCGTCCCCAAATATTCGGTGTTATCAGCGTCAGTATCCACAGAGCGAACGGTAATCTGCAGCGGGCCATTAATGCCTAATACATTACCCGTATCGCTATTGTGTTCACCTGAATTGAATACGATCTTATCGAGCGACTGTGCAGGAACATCAAGTGTCCAAAGCTGCGTAACTGGATCATAACTAGCCAAGGTTGTGCCGTCTGGATAATAGATAGAGGCATCTTGAGGAACGCCCGCAACTTCTACTCGAAGTGTCTCTGGTGCATTCTCGGTATAAGTGCCGTTGCCCGTTGCAGATAGCTCTTTATCCAAAATCGTCGCATTGATTTCGATATCAATGTTTTGACCTTCGTTACCTGTCACAGAATCTGTTGGATTAGTATCAACATCATCACCCACAGGTACCACATGCAGCTTAAAGCTTGGCAGATTTGATGCTGCAGTAGGCACACCCAACAAAGATTCTTGAGTAAATACGGCAACACCAAATTCAGCCGTACCACTGAAGTCCTTAGGCGGTAAAATCGAAATCTCACTCAAGTCGAACGATAACCCTGATGCTTGAGGTAGTTGAACACTCCACTCACCACCACCATTATTCTTCACCGTGTATGCCGAACCAGCATCTGCACGCATCTGGAAGCCATCAGGTACATCTGTAAACTTAATCGACACAAACTGTTCTGAGCCATCAAGGTCAGTCAGTGCAATCGATACAGGCCCTGTGCCCGACAAAGAAATCAGCTGGTCCTCAGTACCCGTAATCTCGATAACATCAGGATCGCTACCCGGGCCAGTGACAGACACGTCATCCACCACAGGAACGACTTCAAAACTGACATTGGTAGAGAAAGTATCGGTATCAGTCGCGCTGCCAGTTGGCGAAGCTGCATCATTGTATGTAGCAGTATCGGTAATCGTCCCGCTGACATTCACTTGCACCTGATTTACGTCATTATCTGTTGGGTAATTTAACGCCGGTCGGAATAGTACATTATCCAACGCGCCTGCATTAATCTCAGCTTCATTAAAGGTCACCGATGTGCCAAGCGATACCCCTGCGCTGGTATAGAAAGCCCCAACACTCGTGTCATTTAACGTCAGTGTGATAGAGGTGAATTTTTCGTCACCACCTTCAACTCCGCTTACTTGGTCATCAATGGTCGAGCTGAAATCAAGTTGGATATAGGTATCTTCGTAGCCGACTGGATCTTGCCCTGCTTGACCGTCGGTATCGACAGGGTTAAACGAATCGTCAAGCGAACCAACGACAGTAACGTCAATATCTGGGTTACCTTCAACATCAGGAGCAACTTTAATGACTACTTCTGTCACTAGAGTTTTCTCATCCCCCGACAATACGTCTTTAGTTACTATCGTCAACGGCAACCTAAAGTCGCCGGAGTAGTCGGCTGGTAAGTTAAGCAGTAGTCCAGAGAGGTCGGTCGAGACCCCTTGATCGACGGTAGTCTGGAATACATATTTGCCATTAACAAAGTCTAGGTCGCTGCTTCCCGATAAACTAATTGGGAAGGTGACTTCGTTCACCGCTCCTGGATTAATGGTCACACTGTCATCAATAATGATGGTCACTTGATCAGTTGAGTCATCTTCGCCCGAGAAAGTAATTAAACCATTCAATGCCGTACCTAGATCTAACTGGGTGTCCTCAATCGCATCAACAACACTGTCTGGTGTTATATCAATATCGGCTGCAACCTTAGTACTCCCAGCCACCACTTGAGGGAATGACAGAGTGACTTCTCCGTCCCTACGAGCGGCCGTAGATGACTCAACCTCAGCACCATCACCTCGGTCTATTACCGTGCTAAAGATATCCATCTTGATGTCATTGAACCCTCCTGCCCCGCTGTTTCCTGAAGGAAGAACAAGGCCGTTCGGTGCACTGATGCTAAATATGTCTTCATTCGTTACAACCCAGCGCCCATTGCCTTCATAAGCAGCGCCAATAACGAGCAGTTGATTGAGTACAGCATCTGATAGCTCCGAACCGTCCACGTTTGTTAATTCAATAACTAACTGGTCAACTTCTTCGATAGCGGACGAAGCATCTGTTTCTTGATATCGAATGACGAACTCATCCGTAACCGATGTATTATCGCTGTTGGTTGTGAACTTAAGCACGCCAGTGTTTGCATCAGCAACTACGGTTGCTAGTGCTCCAGTACCCAGCACATCATCGACGATAAGCTTGTTGCTAGCGTCTTTCGGCTCAACGACTGGACGTACGATAACATCAATCGAGCCCGTGATTGTCGCGATAGCGATGCCCTGACCAGGATCAGTCGCATCAACATACTCATGATCTCGCTCTTCGATCATGACAACCGTATTAAGCGTAAAGTCGGTGCTCGAGTCTTGTTCAGGTGTGATCTGAATAAAATTATTGTTCAGTGCAATTTGAGTAAACTCTTCTGCCGTCTGTCCACTCTTCGGCGTAATGGTTAAAGTGCCTGCTGAAGCATCGTAAACCCAAGTTACATCGCCATTAACCACAACACTTTCAACATCTGTCGGAATGGCACTGATCACAATAGAAGTGAAATGCTCATCATCATCAATATAATCAGTACCCTCTGGGTGCCAATCAATACTGATCGCCGTATCTTCATCGCCATTAGTGACTGTGCTGTACGTCGCTGAGGTATCGATTCTAGGTTCGACTAACACTCGCACTTCTTGGTCAAACGTAAGCGTATGACCGTCATTCTCAGTCACGATCACTTTACCCTGAATGTGAATGTTCTCTGTTGAAGAATCGACAGGTCTGATGCGGATTCCTGAGGTTTTACCTGCGTCAGTGATGTTAGCTTCGTAGATAGGTTTAGACAGATCAGGGCTACCACCCGGACCGGTTTCGTAACCGACAAAGTTAAGGTCAATAATGGTACCGTCACCGTCTTCCAGAATAACGCCATCAGGAATACCCGAGAGGATAACGGTTATGGATTCTGAACCATCGTCAGGTAATGGGGTTTGATCTACTGCTGCAGGATCAGGTCTTCTCTCTCCCGACAACACGGTGAAATCAAGCTCGGCGTAGCTGTCTCCATTCTGGCTCTCTTGGATCGTGGTTTGAACACCAGGTGTTGTGCCATCGGTGATTGCTGTCCAAGCCGTACCGTTTGTACCGCCATAAGGAATATCTGCAACCCCTTTAACCTCAACGTTAACCGTTTTAGTTCCTAGGATTTCTTCATCAACTTGTGCACCAGTAGAGAGGTTCGCAGTGTCTTTAACCACACCGGTTACATCAAAAGTAAAATCGACATTGCTGTGTTTAGTCGGAACAATCTCTACGTTGGCGAGATCGGAATACGCCACTTCCTGATAATCAATACCGTTAATAGTGATTGTAGGAACTGGGGTCGTAGTTCCAAGGAAATAAAGCACCGCCCCTTCGGTAATATTACTGATACGAACAAATAGCTCTTCTGAACCATCAGTGTCCACTGAACCGTTCATTGTGATGACTTCGTCTAGCGTGAAGGCATCTTTGTTGTCCAGAGGACCTAGGTAGTCTGGGTCATCAATATTGTCTTCGTTAATACGAATCCGGTTAACACTGAACGACCCAGGGTCCGCATCGGCAGTCACATCAATGATAATGTTTTGCTCAACAGAGCGAGCGGTCGTTTTGTCTAACCCGCCGTTCGCTGAATCATCGTATGGGTTAAGCGTCTCTTCCGTAATTGCCGTCGCTTTGAACTCAATTTGTCCAGAGAAGTTGTCGATTGGGTTAACGACTGTGCTATTAATATCAGCAGACGCGATGATATAAACACCATTAACAGGCGTTAACACATTGCCATTTTGATCAAGTAACTCAAACTTCCCATCACCCTGAATCGCTTCAAGTTCATAGGTAATCGTCTCAGTATTGCTGTTATCTTGCGATTCAGCATTCAGCTGCAACGTAACATTGTCTTCATCTTCATTCACTTGATACTGATAAGTACTGTTGGCGTCATCCCACGTTGCAATATCCGCTACCGCTTCAATCTCGATTCTGAAGTTTGAGTTAACGGTGTGATCCGTATTGCCATTTTTCTCAATTTCTAGCTCATAACGAACGCGCCCACCAGTTTCATCCGAACTAGCGTGTTGGTCCGGAACAAAGAACAAGTTGTCTATCGTCGCAATAGTTTGTCTTGGCTCATTCGGATTTGGAGCAAAGCTTTGTTCGAGTTGAGGAGGACCAAATATAATGCTCCCATTTGACTCAGGCACTAATTCAATGTAGTCAGCACCATCAAAGTAATAAAAAGTACCTTGATGACTATCACCTCCGTTCGGGCTTTTAATCGTCAACTGGCCAATAGATTCAGCGTTATCTTGGTCATACAGACTAACTTGCAGCGCAACTTGAGCTGGCGCATTAGGCAAACCATTTTGGTTATCTTGAATATTCTCAAGAGCCGGCTCATCGCCTGTTGCATAAGGTATGGTTGAGTCTCTACCCGCATCCTCGAAGGTCGTCACTTTCAGAGCGATTCTTGTAGAGTCCCTATCAGTAATCGTTATATCTAACGGTGTTTCAGAGGTATCTAAATCGCCATCCGTCGCAATCACATTAATCGAAAAATCGATGGTGTCTAGGCCGTCATGATCGAGATAGCCGTTAGCTCTAAATTCAACCTCGCCATTTGAGTTGATACGCAAACGCCCTAGCTCACGGGTGTCCACGCCACCACTACCATCGTCGGTTTGTTCGTACACTCGTACTTGTTGACTACCGCTATTTAAATCGAAACTGCTGCTGTACGGCCCGCTGTTTCCTGTACGGAAAACAATATCTGCACCATTACTGGTAATGCCCTCAATTCGACTCAGTACCGCGCCATCCGCGCCGACATCCGTCGCATTAGCAAACATGTCAACTTTGGAATTACCATAGCCCTGGCCTTCAATTCGTGTGATCGATTGAGTTGTCACCAATGGAACATCATCAGTCACCGTGATTTTCAAATCGATCGCGTTTGATTGGTCTTGATCAAAATCTTCTGCAACAACAGAAAAGTTAAGGTCAATTGCGTTTTCATTCGCGCCATCAGGGTGCTTAAGTGGTTTAAACAATTCAAACTGATAGCTGTTATCCGAGGTATCGAAAATAATCTCAAACACAGCTTCATTACTCGTTGCAGTTTGAGCAACGTAAGTAAATGTTGTGCCGCTTTGTGAAACAGCAAGCCACTCTAAACTTTCTCCGTTGGAGGTTAAGCCAGTCAGAACCAAATCTTCATCAACCAGTTCATACTTCACAACACCATCCGCGCCTTCATCGACAGTGAACAGGCCATTAATAATGGTGTCTTCAGATTGATCGGAACCAATACCAGTAAGATCGTCTTCATCGACAACCGTTTCACCCGTCGGCGCACTCATTACTGGCGCATCGTCTAGCACCTCGATTGGCAATACATATTGGTTAGAATCATCGCCGTCACCATCAACCGCAACGACATCAAATGGAATCGTCAAGGTATTGGAATTCGGGCTTGTTGGATGGTTTAGAGGACCTAGCAACGTAAACGTATAAGAGCCGTCATTCGCTAGCGCGAGCGTGAAGATAGGAGTTCCACTTGTCGTCGTACCTTGATAGGTCGTTGTGTTGGCGGCACCTGTGACTTCTGTAATAGAAATCGCTTCAGTTCCAGAGGTCAATGTCGCTTCAAGCGCAGAGATATTACGCAGTTCGTAAACCTCTACTTGGTCTGCACCTTCTGTGGTAACAAATGCACCTGTTGCTTGAGAAATCGCAGAGCCGAGATCATCTTCATCAACCACAAATGTGCTGGTCGCTGTCGTATCGGTAATGACAGGCACATCATCGGTGATAGTAACGGTCAAAGGTTTCATCACAGAGTCGGTATTGTCTTGGTCGACCGCGATCACTGGCAGAGTGAATACTTGATCGTTGTTGCCTTGCACAGGCAGATGATCGAGCTCTTCCAACAAAGTGAAGGTGTATTCGCCTAGCACTACACTATTAAAAGTGATGGTAAAGATATCCGTTTGAACACCCCCACTCTCAACGAAACCAATATAGGTTCCGCTGTTGGCTGGATCTTCTTTAAGCTGAACCACTAGGCCATCCGATTTCAAATCACCAGACGTGTTGAACTGAGTGGTATCAATACGGAAATAGCTCACATCATCACTTCCCGCTGTGAAAGCAATGGTTTCAGTTTGGCTCACAGGTAAGCTCGGAGATGAACCATCCACGAGATTCGCTTCTTCCAATGCAACCGTTGGTACAGTATCAATTACCGGTGGAGCACCATCTGAAATCGTCAATGTCACGGTCGAAGTAACAATATCACCGTCTTTATCTTCTGATGTCACGGTAATCGTCTTAACGATATCACCACCAGAATGATTCAGGTTTCGATTAGGCTCAAAGCGCACATCACCTTCAAGCGTGATAAACAACGAACCTTCCGTAAATACAAACTCTTGCTCACCAGTGTTGGTTTGCACCAGAGACTCTTCAGGCTGACTACCATAAGTAAATTTGGTTATGGTGGCGCCATCAGCACTTTGCGCAGGCATCACATCAAATGTCGTTGTGGTAGGTGTGCCCGTGCTTGGTTCAGTGATGCTAAGCGCACCAGACTTCATTAACTGGACATCATCGGTGATGGTTACTGAAAGCGGTTTAGACGCTGAAATATCGCCATCGGTGTCTTGCGCGTAAACAGAAAGATCAAAACTCAGATCGTTGCTTCCTAAGCCATCAACGTGATCCAAACGCTCAAGCAGCGTAAAGGTATACTGGCTAGGATTAGTATCATCAAAATCTAGGGTGAATATGATTTTCTCACCACCCGAACCATCCGTCGTAAACGCAATGTAGTCGCCAGAACCCGCAGGCTCCTCACGTAAACTCAATTCAAGGCCATCAGACTTCAACACGCCGTTGGTATTGAACAGCCCAGCTTCAACGACTATTTTTCCAATGTCATCACTGCTCGCTAGCGAGGTGATAGTCTGAGTCACACTGACAGGCGTTCCGCTAGGTGTCGAACCATCCGCAAGTAAGCTTTCCGACAAGCTGACACTTGGCACAACGTTGATTGTTGGTCCATCGCCATCAACAATCGTAAGCGTGACTGTTGATGAAAAGGTATCTTTATCAAAGTCAGAAGACGTAAACACAATCGACTTAACAATGTCGCCCGCAGAATGATCTAGATTTCGGTTTGGTTCGAACCTTACATCACCGCTTAGCGTGACAAACAATGAGCCTTCAGTGAAGGTAAACTCTTGCTCGCCATTGTTAGTTTGATCCAAGGTGATCGCTGAACCGCCACCAAAAGTAAACTGAGTAATGGTCGCCCCATCAGCACTTGGTGTAGGCATTACATCAACAGTAGCAGTGGTTGGTGTGCCAGTATTTGGCTCTGTGATGCTTAACGTGCCATCTTGCATCTGTTGAATGTCATCTTGTATCGTTACCATGACATCGCGTTTAACCGAATCATCACCATCGGTATCAACGGCGTAAACAGGCAGGTTGAAGTTGAGGCTGTTATTAAGATCACCATCAAGGTGATCTAACGCCTCAATCAAAGTGAAGGTGAACTGCCCTTTATTAACGCTATCAAAATCAATGGTGAATACATTAGTTACGTTACCGGCCCCGTCATCAGTAAACCCGATGTAGTCGCCAGGTGAAGCAGGATCTTCTTTTAACTGAACAACAAGACCATTTGATTTGAGTAGGTCGCCAGGATTGAACTCGTTGGTTGCAATTCTAAAGTGGCTTAAATCATCACTACCCACGGTATAAGTGATCGTTTGTGTCGAGCTAACCGCTGAACCACTCGGCATAGAGCCATCAGCAAGACCAACTTCCGATAGGTTAATATCTGGCACTACATCGATAACCGGATCAATTCCGTCTTTGATCGTCAACGTGACATCCGCGGTATCGGTATCGTTATCAAAATCACTGGTCGTCACGACTATCGTTCTCACGATATCGCCAGATGAATGGTCTAGATTTCTACTTGGTTCAAAGCGCACCTCACCTTCAATCGTGATGTACAGTAAGCCATCGGTTACGGTAAAAACTTGTTCTGTAGACACAGTTGGGTCTAACGTAACAGCCGTGCCACCATCGTAGATAAACTGAGTCACTTTCGCGCCATCAGCACTCTGTGTCGGCATAACGTCGATTGTTGGCGTGGTTGGCGTACCTGCTGCTATATCAGCAAGTGAAGGCTCAGTGATACTTAACGCCCCATCTTGAACGCCTTGTACATCATCGGTGATCACCACGGTCATTGGCGACATTGCAGAATCATCACCATCGGTATCAACCGCTAAAACAGGGACATCGAAACTTAGAGTATTGTTTTGTAATCCATCTGTATGGTCTAACGCTTCAAGCAGTGTGAACGTATATTGCCCTAGATTGGTTGTCGAGAAACTGATCGTGAAGACGTTGGTTTCGACGTTAGAACCGTCCTTGACGAAGCCAATGTAATTACCAGAATTCGCTGGCTGCTCTTTAATCTCAACCTCTAATCCATTCGACTTCAAAGCCCCCGAAGTATTGAACTGAGCAGGGTCAATTCTGAAATAACTAACATCGTCACTACCCTCTGAGTAGGTAATAACTTGAGTCATCGCCACTGGATTGCCGGTTGGCGAAGAACCATCAGCGAGATCCACTTCTGAGAGCGTAATTCCAGGGACCAAATCGATCGTTGGAAGATCACCATCGGTAATCTTCAATGTCACGGTAGATGAGACGATATCACCATCAAGGTCAGTAGATGTAACAACAATCGTCTTAGTAATATCACCACTCGTGTGATCTTGATTTCGCACAGGCTCGAATCGTATCTCACCTTCTGTGGTAATAAATACAGAACCTTCAGTGAACACAAACTCTTGCTCGCCATTCACATTGAGATCAAGGCTTTCTGCACTGTTTCCATCAAACACAAATGAAGTGATTTTTGCTCCATCTGCGCTCTGATTTGGCATCACGTCCAGAGTATTCGATGTTTCGACGACTCCAGCAGGCTCACGACTGGTTATTGTGCCGCCTTGCATCAACTGCACATCATCACCAATAGTCACGCCAAGCTGAGAGACTAACGAATCGTCGCCGTCACTATCCACCGCATACACAGGCAGATCAAAACTCAGGTCGTTGTTGCCACGTGCATCTTGATGATCCAAGGCTTCGATTAAGGTAAAGGTGTATTCACCTAAGGTTGTCCCAGAAAAACTCAACGTAAATACTGTGGTTACCGCATTCGACGAGCTGGTTGTAAATCCGATGTAGTTGCCCGACCCTTGCGGATCTTCACGTAATTCAACAGCTAAACCATTCGATGTGAGTGCATCATTGGTATTGAACTCTGTTGGTTCAAGGCGGAAGCGGACCACATCATCACTTTGATTAGTGAAGGTGATGGTTTCGGTTTGACTTACCGCACTGCCACTTGGGGCTGAACCATCCGTCAGGTTCGTTTCAGATAAGCTAACCGTTGGAATAACATCAATGGTTGGTATATCACCATCGGTGATCGTTAACGTAACGGTTGACGTGACTGAGTCTTTGTCGAAATCGCTTGAGGTCACCACTATCGACTTAACAATATCGCCGGCCGTATGGTCAAGATCTCGATTAGGCTCAAAGCGAACTTCACCTTCGAGGGTAATGTACAGTTTGCCTTCTGCGAAGATAAACTGCTGTTCGCCTGCAATATTTTGATCGAGGGTGTTTACGACGCCATCATAAGTGAACTGAGTGATGGTCGCGCCGTCAGCACTTTGGTTTGGCATGACATCAAAAGTAGCCGTGGTCGGTGTACCAGCCGCTAAATCAGCGACGGTCGGCTCGGTAATATTGAGCGCACCACCTTGCATGATTTGAACATCATCATCAATCGTTACATTAAGCTGCGATACCAGTGAATCATCACCATCACTGTCTACCGCATAAACAGGCAGATCAAAGCTCAGATCATTGTTCGCTAGGCCAGCAACATGGTCTAGCGCTTCAAGTAGAGTGAAAGTGTATTCACCTAACGTGGCTGAAGAGAAGCTAATGGTAAACACGGGGACTTCAGCGCTCGAACCGTTGGTAATAAAGCCTATGTAAGTGCCCGGATTAGCAGAATCTTCTTTTATCTCGACCGCAAACCCATTCGATTTCAGTACACCACCGACATTAAACTCAGTTGGTTCAATGCGGAAACTCGTCACATCATCACTTTGGTTAGTGAAAGTAATCGTCTCGGTTTGACTTACTGCGCTACCGCTCGGGCTAGAGCCATCGCTAAGGTTAGTTTCAGATAGAGTAACGCTTGGCACGGCATCGATGGTTGGGATATCACCATCGGTAATCGTCAGCGTAACCGTTGCTGTCACGGGATCGTTATCGAAGTCACTTGAAGTCACCACAATCGACTTCACGATGTCTTCGCTCGTTGTGTGGTCTAAATTACGATTTGGCTCAAAACGCACTTCACCTTGAAGAGTAATGAATAACTCTCCTTCCGTGAAGCTGAACTTTTGCTCGCCATTGTCAGTTTGATCAAGTGTTCGAAGTTGACCATCGTAGGTGAACTGAATGATTGTCGCGCCGTCAGCACTTTGCGTTGGCATCACATCGATGGTATTGGTCGTTACAGTACCACCAGCCAAATCAGCAACATTCGGTTCAACGATATCTAATGTGCCGTTTTGCATGATTTGGACATCATCACCGAGAGTCACATTGAGTTGAGACACCAGTGAATCATCACCATCTTTATCAACAGCGTAAACCGGCAGGTCAAAGCTTAGGTTGTTATTTCCTAGCCCATCAACGTGATCTAACGCTTCCAACAGTGTGAAGGTGTATTGACCGATATTGGTATCCGAAAAACTAATCGTGAACACGTTCGTTTCAACATTAGGCGCCGTCGTCACAAAGCCGATGTAGCCACCCGGCGTACTTGGGTCGACTTTCAACTCAACCGTCAGTCCATTCGATTTTAGAAGGCCGCCAATATTGAACTCAGTAGGTTCAATACGGAAACTCGTCACATCATCACTTTGGTTGGTGAAGGTAATCGTCTCAGTTTGACTGACCGCACTGCCGCTTGGAGTAGAGCCATCACTCAGGTTGGATTCAGATAGCGTAACACTTGGTACATTATCAATCGTTGGAATATCGCCATCGGTAATGGTCAGCGTAACCGTTGAGGAAACAAGATCGTTATCAGAATCACTTGAGGTCACCACTATCGATTTAACAATGTCTCCACCTGTGTGGTCGAGATTGCGATTAGGCTCGAAACGCACGTCGCCCTGTAGGGTGATATACAGCGAACCCTCAGGAACATCAAATTTCTGTTCACCCGTATCGCTTTGGTCAAGTGTTAGTACCGCTCCACCATCGTAGGTCAACTGAGTAATGGTCGTTCCATCAGCGCCTTCTTCATCAAGAACATTAACCGTTGTCGTGGTCGGCGTACCTGCCGCTAAATCCGAGACCGTTGGCTCTTCAATATCGAGTGAGCTATTGACCATCACTTGAACGTCATCGGTGATCGTCACCGCCAACGGAGACATCAGAGAGTCGTCACCGTCGCTATCGACGGCGTAAACAGGCAAGTTGAATGTGAGGTCGTTATTGCCTTGAATCGGCGTGTGGTCAATCGCTTCGATAAGCGTAAAGGTGTATTCACCCAAATTAGTACTGCTGAAATCAAGAGTGAAAACGGTAGTTTCAGTATTCGAAATATCAGTCGTGAAACCGATATAATTACCCGAACCTGCAGGTTCTTCTCTAATCTCGATCACCAGACCATCGGACGTGAGAGAATCGCCAACGTTAAATTCACTAGGCTCTAAACGGAATTTCTCAACATCGTCACTTTGGTTGGTGAAAGTGATGGTTTCTGTTTGGCTAACCGCACTGCCGCTTGGTGATGAGCCATCAGCGAGATCCGATTCTTCAAGAGCAACACTCGGAACAGCATCGATAGTAGGGTTATCACCATCAGTAATGGTCAAAGTAACGGTTGATGTCACCGGGTCGTTATCAAAGTCATTCGACGTCACGACTATCGACTTAACAATGTCTTCACTCGCAGAGTGGTCTAGGTTACGGTTTGGCTCGAAACGCATTTCACCTTCAAGGGTGATGAACAAGCGACCTTCTGCGAAGTTAAACTGCTGCTCGCCTGAAATACTTTGATCCAGTGTATTTACGACACCGTCATAATTGAACTGAGTGATGGTCGCGCCATCTGCACTTTGATCGGGCATCACGTCAATGGTGTTGGTTGTTACAGTGCCGTCAGCAAGATTTGGCTCGATGATATCTAACGTACCGTCTTGCATGATTTGAACGTCATCACCAATAGTCACATTAAGCTGAGACACCAATGAGTCATCGCCATCGCTGTCTACCGCATAAACAGGAAGCTCAAAGCTTAAATCGTTTTTATCTAGGCCATCCACATGGTCTAGCGCTTCAAGTAAGGTAAAGGTGTATTCACCTAACGTAGTAGCAGAGAAACTAATGGTGAATACTGGGATTTCAGAGCCAGAAGCGTTGGTAATAAAACCGATGTAAGTGCCCTGAATAGCAGAGTCTTCTTTTATCTCAACCGCAAACCCATTCGATTTCAGTGTCCCATCGACATTGAATTCAGTTGGTTCAATACGAAATTTAGCTACATCATCACTACCAGCAGTAAAGGTAATCGTCTCGGTAGCGCTGACCGCACTTCCACTTGGAGAGGATCCATCAGCAAGGTTGGCTTCTGAGAGAGTAACTGGCGGGATCAAATCAATGATTGGATCTTGACCGTCAGTGATACTTAGCTCAAGTGTTGAAGTGTCAGTGTCTCCATCACCATCTTCAGCTAAAAACGAGAACTGTTTTACAATGGTTTCACTGTTTGTATGGTCAATATCGCGCGCAACTTCAAAACTAAAATCGCCATTTAGTGAGATGGTTACAACACCCTCAGTAAAACTGAATGTTTGAACAGCATCTGGCAGCAAGCTCTGATCTAGTGAGTAATCAACACCATCATAGTTAAAATATTGAATTGTCGAGCCATCAGCGCCTTCGAAGTTGAATAGGTTATACGAAACAACGGTATCGCCGGCTAAAGTTGGTTCCGTGACTGACTCAACTTTATCAACTAGCTCAACAACATCATCTGTGACATTAACGAGAATCTCAGCGGCTTCTGGTGTACTAGAGCCTCCAGACAGTGCAGAACGGTCGCCATCGGCATCAACAGCATAAATTGGCAATGCAAAAGTTAGCAGCGTATCTTCAGCGCCTTGATGTGAAAGGTCTTCATACAGATTAAATTCGTAGCTCCCCAATGAAGGGCTATCAATTTTAACGTCAAAGACCGTAATTCTCGAACCATTGACCTCAACATAACCTTCGTAAGTTCTTACACCGTTGGTTTCATCAATCAACTCAAGTAGCACAGCCTCGCCATTTGAAACCAAGCTGCCACCAGTATTAAATTCTGCAGGTTCAAGTTCATAATGGTCAATGATGTCACTTTCAAAAATGTCCGCGGTGATACTGCCAGTGCCAGACACTGGCGCCGTGCCCTCTTGTGAGCCGCCAACAATACCCGCTTCATCAACATCAATACTGTCAACATTAGTGATAACAGGGCTATCGCCATCAGTAATGGCAATGTTGATCGTATTGGTTACAACATCTTGGTCAAAATCGGTAATCGTGATTGGCAAAGCGAACGTCAGTGAATCGGTACCCACTTGTTCTATCGGATTAGACTGCTCGAATTTATAGGTGCCATCGGTATCTAGAGAGATAGTGAGAACAACCTCACCTCGACCTTGGATGGACAGAGTAATCGTTGTTCCATCGTCAGACAGTCTCGCAAGCGTGTTTTGATTGTCACTGAGCAACCCATCAAACTGGTCGAGTGCACTTGCATCAAATACGACTGATTGAAGATTATCACTACCAATATTGGAGAACGTTCCTTCGATTACCGCGCTGCTAGTTTCAACGTTAGTGATATTGACACTTTCAGCTGAGGGATCTATCCCATCAACCACGGCGACTTGCGCATTGATTGGTGTTGCTAATGGGTTTCCGGCGGAGTCTTCACCTTGAATATCAAAAGTGATGTTAATTTGATCGCCTGTATAAGAAACCTGACCACCGCCAACAGACGGTACATGATCAATCGGTTGAGAAATCGTTGTGGTTAGAGAAAGCTCAATGTTATTGCCAACACTGACGGCATCAATGTCGATACGTAATACTTCGTCGGTACCTTGAACACCAATGATAGAATTAGTCGCCGCGTCATACGTGAAGGTGACGGGCTGGCCACTTGAAGTAATGTCGCTGTTTAATTCACTAAGCAGTGAAGCGAGGGATAGCGTTTCTGGTACGAAAGAGTCAGGAGCGAGAGCTAAACTACCAGCAATAATCGTTTCTGTGGTTGTTATAGATTGGGGATAAGTATTGCCAGATATGGAGCCTTCAGTCAGTGTTTCACTGATTGATTGACCACCTGATGAACGAGTGATAGATCTGAATTCTTCTCTGTCTTCATCAACAGTTTGTTCTGCTAGACCAGCGGTCTCAAAGAAAGTCGATGGATGAGTTTCAGTGTAGTTATAGTCAATCGTCACAAAGCCGGCATTTGCAGAGCCTAGTCCGCCACCAGCCGCTGTTGCCTCTAAGATTTGAGTCGGATCGGCACCACCTAAAATGGCTTCTTGGATAGCAGCAAATTCATCATCAAAATCTCCCGCATCGGCTTGCTGTAAATCAAAATTAACTTCTCCAGCGATCGGAGCATCAGCCCACGCTAAATCTTGATCAACACAGCCAACGCAATTGCTTGCCACCTCAGTGACACCGTTTGGGGTACCTAATACAAGCTCTGCTTGGTTGGCAGTGATAACAATCTCGTTTTCACGAATAATATCTCCAGCTGAAATTTTCCGTGCGCTTCCGTCAGACTTAACTGCAATGACTTCTCCACTCACTACCTCTACAACTGCAGCTTGGCGCGAAACTTCAATACCCATATATCCCCCGAGGTCACAAAATGCTGTATTGCCCAACATCGTGAAAATGATAGTAATAACGGTTTCAGGCTTAAATTATATTCAGAACTTATTCTCTGCATTAACAATCAATTACATAGACTGATGTATGTGATGAGTCAGTTCTGTTTCGCCTGTTTTTTTTATAGTTTACTTAACCTTAAGCCTAGTCTTCATTATCCGAAATGTCATGTCTGTGGGAAGTGACTTCTTTTCACAAATCTAGGCATTCACTTTAGTTTGTTCATGGACTAAGCAAAAGTTTATAGGGTGTTGATTAATATGCAATAAAACGCACATCTTAATTACACCTCAAATTTTTATAAATATATACAGTAATAAAGTTGATAAATCATTAGGATTTATGGGCGATTGATAGGGTCGATATATACCTAAACCCCAAAGAAGAACTAAATCCCATATTTGAGACAAGGTGCAGCATAAAGCTGATGAGAAACTGTTCAAACACCGTATATGGCGTCAATTACATATACAACAATTAGAGTATTGAATGGGTATGCAGGGACAATGAGTAGAAGTTGCAAATGGATATTTCGAGGTATCCAAAAAAAGCCCACTAAGTTGAACCTTAGTGGGCTTTAAAATCAGTATATAGCGTTACGCTGTTAACAATGACACACTATTATTTAGCAAGGCGATTTGCAGTCCAGACGTAAAGTAGCTCGAGAGCAATCGTCGCACCAGCCAATGCTGTAATCTCGCTTTGGTCATACGCTGGAGAAACCTCTACAACGTCCATACCAACCATGTTGATACCTTGCAAGCCACGGATAATTTTCAGAACTTTATCTGAATTCAAACCGCCGCAAACCGGAGTACCTGTACCCGGAGCAAAAGCAGGATCCAGACAGTCGATATCAAACGTTAGGTAAACTGGCTTATCACTGACAATGCCTTTCACTTGAGCAATGATCTCGTCCACGCTCATGTCGTTCGCTTGCATCGCGTTAATAACGTTAAAGCCGTGTCCTTCCTGCTTGTACTCGGTACGAATACCAATTTGCACAGAATGCTCAGGCGAGATTAAACCTTCATTAGGCGCATGGTAGAACATGGTACCGTGATCGTAACGACTGCCCTGACTGTACGTGTCAGTATGTGCATCGAAGTGAATCAGAGCCATTTCACCGTACTTCTTGCCGTATGCTCTTAGCAAAGGCAATGTAATGAAGTGGTCACCACCTAAACCTAACAGTGTTTTACCACTGTTTAGAATCGCATCAGCGGCTGCTTCTAAACGCTGAGTTAAGTCTTCAGCATCACCGCAATCAAACACAAGATCGCCAGCATCAATCACCGAGGTATGTTCAAATACATTGAAGCCCCAAGGAAACTTTTTACCTTCCCACGCCAAGTTTACCGACGCACGACGAATCGCATCCGGTCCCATACGTGCACCCGGTCGACCAGACGTCGCCATATCTAACGGCGCGCCTAATACAACCACATCAGCATCGTTGTCGATTGGGTTCTGTGCCAAAGGACGACGCATAAACGTCATCGCATTGGAATACAGCGAGTAATCTGGTTTCGTAAATAGATCGTTCATTAAAAATCCTCAAGATAGGTGTAACCCATCAAGCCTTGCTCTAACTCTTCAAGTACGCTTTGCTGTTCTTGAGCTGGTACTTTCGCCGTTACCAATTCTTTGTAGTTCTGACGAATTAGGTCCATATCGATATGAACATAACGCATCATGTCTTCTACTGTGTCGCCTTCGTTGATGTAGTCGATATTCGCTTGACCACTTTCATCAACATTCACCACAACACTGTGCGTATCACCAAATAGGTTATGCATATCACCCAAGATCTCTTGGTATGCGCCTACTAGGAAAAAGCCCATCAGGTAAGGTTCGTCTGGGTTCCATGCTGGAACTGGCAACGTTGTTTCAATGCCCTGGCCGTCAACATACTGATCGATCGTACCGTCAGAATCACATGTGATATCCAGTACTACCGCGCGTCGCTCGTCCGCATTGTCCAAACCACTTAGAGGCAATACAGGGAACACCTGATCGATACCCCAAGCATCTGGCAACGATTGGAACAAAGAGAAGTTCACGAAAAACTTATCAGCCAAACGCTCACTCAACTCATCCAAGATTGGACGGTGGTAGCGGTTCTTAGTACTCATACGAGAGCTAAGTTCATAGTTAATACGCAAAGACATCTGTTCTGCCCAAGCACGGTGCTGAAGGTTCAGCATGCCTGTCGCAAATTGGTTGTGTGCTTCTGCGATATCACTTTGCGTGTCGTTGTAGATCTCAATCAGCGCGCGGTCATCATTACCTGCATCTAACTCCAAGAAGTTCTTCCACATGTTGTTTAGCAACAGTGGTGCGTCTGCTTCTGGCGCAGCCATATCTTCCGGTGAGTAGCTTTCAGTACCAATCACGTTGGTGATCAACACAGCATGGTGCGCAGTCAGTGAGCGACCAGACTCCGAAATAATCACAGGTTGTGGCTGATTGTAGAGTTTACAAATATCCCCTACTGTCATCACGATGTTACGAGCGTACTCAAGCAAGCCGTAATTCATTGAGTTTGAAGATTGGCTACGCGTGCCGTCGTAATCGACTGCCAAGCCACCACCAACATCTAAGAACTTCAGTTGAGCGCCAATATCACGCAGTTCACAGTAGAAACGAGCCGCTTCACTCACGCCATTTCGCACGTCACGAATGTTTGCCATTTGTGAACCTAGGTGGAAGTGCACGAGTTCAAGTACATCCAGCTGGTCTTCGGCTTTCAAGCGTTCGATAACAGTAAGCACTTGTGATGCAGACAAACCGAATTTCGACTTCTCACCACCACTTGCTTGCCATTTACCTGCACCTTGAGAAGCAAGACGAATACGTAAACCCAAACGAGGTTTTACGCCAAGTGCTTTCGCTTCAGAAAGAACAAGATCAAGCTCAGACAACTTCTCTAGAACGATAAAGACTTTGTGGCCTAGCTTTTCGCCAATCAGTGCAAGGCGGATGTATTCTCTGTCTTTGTAACCGTTACACACGATCACAGAGCTCGCTTTTTGAGCCAACGCCAGTACCGCTAATAGTTCAGGTTTGCTGCCCGCCTCTAGTCCTAGCTGCTTTTGCTCTAATTGAGCTTGGCTCGCTAAGATCTCATCAACCACTTCTTTTTGTTGGTTAACTTTAATCGGATAAACAAGTAGGTAACGATTGTCGTACTGATATTCGTCGATCGCTTGGTTAAATGCGTTACAGATATTGTGCACACGTTGATGCACTATTTGAGGAAAACGCACAAGAGCAGGTAAACCAATATTTCTTTGCTCTAACTGTTTTACGATCTTACTTAGTGGGACTTGATGATCCGTCTCGCTCGGTGAAACATACACCTCACCGTTATCATCAATTCCATAAAAACCTTGGCTCCAGTGCTTTACATTATACTCAGCACGGATGCGTTCCAAATTAACCGAATTTTCCAATTCTAGAGACCTCACACTATAGGGCCATCGACAGAAGATACCTCTTTGGAATAGCGAGGTATAACCCAACAAAAAGCGTTCAAAAACGATTTGTTGGCTGCATTAACCGATATTATTAAGAGCGAGTCCAACCATTGATATTTGTGGTGACGATTACGTTTTTTTATCGACAGATCGACTTAAAATGACAGGTAAGGAATTACAAGGTTTTAGGGTAAAAAACAGGCTGAAGCGCATTAAATATAAAGCAATTTCTCACATTAAATTAGGGAGAAAAAATGTGCAGAAACCAAAAGATTTTTAGTAAATTGAGTGAGGTTAAGTCAGAGTTGTGACAAATATAAGCACTTCACAATCTGAACTCTCGCTATCACCAACACAGCTTGTGTCCCGCGATTCGATGCCGATAAACACTTCATTCTTCCTACTAGAACTCGCTCACTTCAATGTTGTAACCGCTCAATTTTTGAACTTTTCTCGCGCATATCTTGTATTCGGTTCAATCTTCTTGTAATTTTAACTGACCAACCAATCGGTCAGCCTTCGAATTTAGGGGATACTATGAGCCATAATCTAGACCTTGAACCAAACACGTCGAGCACCAACGACATGGATCAAATATTCAACCGACAACAAGATCACTACCGTAACAACGTTAATCCAACACTTGATCAGAGACGAAATGATCTCTCAGTCTTGAAAAAACTATTAATGCGCTACCAAGAGCAGTTAATTGAAGCGGTATCAGAAGATTATGGCCATCGAGCAGAGCACGACAGCTTAATTGCTGACATCACCCCTTCCCTACACCAGATCAATTACAGTGATAAAAACCTGAAGAAGTGGTTGAAGCCTTCACGTCGAAAAGCCGGCTTGATGCTAACACCAGCCAAGATTACTGTGCATTATCAGCCAGTAGGTGTGGTTGGTATCATCGTGCCTTGGAACTTCCCAGTCATGCTCTCTTTAGGCCCTCTGATCACAGCGTTAGCAGCGGGCAACACGGCGATGCTCAAGATGTCGGAGTTTACTCCAGCGACCAACCGAGTTTTAAAAGCGATGTTGGCCGAAGGCTTTAGTGAAGATCAGGTTGCGATTATCGAAGGCGAAGCTGACGTTTCCGCTAAATTTAGCCAACTGCCGT
Organism: Vibrio sp. 10N.261.55.A10; assembly: GCF_041470825.1. Taxonomy (NCBI): domain Bacteria; kingdom Pseudomonadati; phylum Pseudomonadota; class Gammaproteobacteria; order Vibrionales; family Vibrionaceae; genus Vibrio; species Vibrio sp. 10N.261.55.A10. The sequence continues at coordinate 49,449 of NZ_JBFRNC010000041.1, forward strand.
TTGACCATATCCTTTTCACAGGCTCAACCGCTGTGGGTAAACACGTTATGAGAGCAGCGGCTAACAACTTAACACCAGTTACCTTGGAATTAGGCGGCAAATCTCCAACCATCATTGCCCCTGACTTTGATGTAGCTGACGCTGTTGAACGTATCTTGTTTGCCAAGAGTCTAAACGCTGGCCAGATATGTGTAGCGCCTGATTACATCTTATTGCCGCGAGAAAAATCAGACGAGTTCATCACAGCCTATAAGCGTTATTTCAAGAAGCTTTATAAAGCCGGTATTGAGAGCAAAGACTTAACCTCAGTGATCAACATGCGCCAATACAATCGCTTGAAAGGTGTCATTGAAGACGCACAAGCCAAAGGCGCGGTTATTCACACGGTAACCGAACAAGCACAAGACGATGTAAACCACAGAATGACGCCGCACCTTCTCACCGAAGTGAACGATGAGATGCTCGCGATGCAAGAAGAGCTGTTTGGTCCTGTTTTGCCTATCGTGCCTTATGATTCCATCGAAGAAGCAATCAATTACATCACAGAGAGAGAACGCCCACTGGCTCTGTACCTAATGAGCCATAATAAAGAAACCCAAGACAAGCTTTTATCAGACACGCACTCTGGCGGCGTGTGTATTAATGATTCTTTGGTGCATGTGGCTGCAGAAGACGCACCATTCGGTGGCATCGGCCCTTCAGGCATGGGACACTATCACGGCATTGAGGGCTTCAAGACCCTTAGCCATGCCAAAACCGTTCTAAGTAGAGGAAAAATCAACTTCACCAAGTTAATGCATCCTCCTTACAACAACCCAATCAAGAAACTGATGTTCAAAGTACTCAATAGATGATCACCAAAAGACAAAAAATCCTAGATGCTGCACTCCTGCTCTTCTCTCAACAAGGGCTAGAGGGCACATCTACCGGACAAATAGCGAAAACAGCCGGCGTGGCAAAAGCGACGTTGTTCCACCACTTCGAGAATAAATCTCTATTGATTGATGAACTGTTTCGCGAGCTGAAGCTAGAGCTATTCTCGACCCTTCAACCGCACACTGATGTGGCTGTAGAAGATCGCTACCAAACCTTTAAGTTCATGTGGATCACAGGAATTGAGTGGGCATTAGAGAATCCGGTTGCGATGAAGTTCTTCACCAATGTTCATTTCGACCCAACGACTCAAACTCGAGAAGTGATTGTTTCACAGATGTTCGCATCGCTAGACGAGATCATTTTGAAAGGGCAACAAGATGGTGAATTGATGGTGTTGGACATTAACCTTGTTAGACACTTCATTCATAGCCACTTTCTGATTTGTGCAAACTGGCTGATTGAACAAAGCGAGTCTCCACCAGAGCAAATATCGAAGTACATCAACGATAGCTTTGATATGTGTTGGCGCGCCGTTGGTGGGCAAACCAAGTAGCTTTAGCTTTAAGCCCAAGGCTCTAAGCTCTAAGCTCTAAGCTCTAAACCCAAAGATATAAGTTCTAGACTCAACTGATTTCCAATAATGATCACTAAAGCGCCACAAAGGCGCTTTAATTATTTGAACACAATTTAATCACCTCAACATATTGACTCAGAGTACTTTCTTTCAGTACCATCCCACCATCATTTCAAAAGAGAATAACGCCATAATGAAGTACTAACATCCTGACATCCGATTTATTTTTATAAAAATCATTTGGACACTCGGGGTTAGTGGGCGTTACTTCATCATCTATTTTCGCGACAAATCAAGCTCTTAAAGATCCGTTTTTTGACAAACAAACATCTTTAAGATTAGTACCTCAAAGACAGAAATCAGATCAACACCCTATTTCCTATCTTTGATTGGCATACTACCTAAGTAACGTCTTTGGCGATCTATACATAGAATTCTGTGTAGGGTTCTATATAGAAAAAGCGCCTCACCCCTTTTATTCGTATATACGTAAAGGGAGGTATTTTTATGCCTACTATTTTAACCAACAATCTCTCATTCCAACTCGATACTGGTGAGTGGTTATTCAAAAACATCACCTTTAATTTAAGCACTCGCCTCACAGGCCTAGTCGGAAGAAATGGGGCAGGAAAGTCATTGTTACTTTCGTTGCTCGTTGGACAAAAACAGCCCACAACGGGCAGTGTTTCGCGCCAAGGTTCAATCGGCTTTTACTCTCAGTTACCATCAACGCTACTGGATACCAACATCACCATCGCTGACTTCTTAGGACTCACCGAAAAGTTAGAAGCGTTAAGCGCCATAGAACAAGGTAGCTGTGAACTGCAGCACTTCAATATCGTTGGCGATGATTGGGATTTAGAGGCGCGTACCCAGCAGTTGCTAGGTACATTAAAGATCACTCGTGATTTGAACACACTTTGTTGCTCTTTGAGTGGTGGGCAACTCGCCCTGTTACAGCTTCATCAGCTATTCGTATCAAATAACGACATACTGATCCTCGATGAGCCTTCGAACCATTTGGATAACGACGGACGCAATTGGCTACTAGAACAATGCCAGTTGTTTGAAGGTAAGGTACTTGTCGTCAGCCATGATCGAAGCTTATTGAGACAAATGGAAGGTATCTACCATCTCAACAGTTTGGGGTTACGTTTCTATAAAGGAAACTACGATGACTACTTCAAACAAATGTCGAATCAGGCCGATGCACTAGATAAACAGATTGCACATCACCAATCCGAAAAGAAACGACTGGAGCGCCAAGCTCAAGCTAATAAGGAAAAAGCACAGCAACGTGAGTCTCAAGGTAATCGACTCAGAAAGTCCGGTAGCCAACCCAAGATATTATTGGATGCGATGAAAGATAAAGCAGGACGAACGCAAGGAGCATCAGCCACTAGTCAAAAGAACTTAAAGGACCAAAACCAATATAAGCTTCAATCTCTTAAAGAACAAAAGGAACAACTAAAACCACAGGCCTTGTATCTACAGCAGAGTAATAGCAAGAAAAAGAACTCGCTATTAACCGTTGAAGATTGCCATCTGAGTTTTGGTTCTGACGCTCGTATCAACTTTTCTATGTCGCAAGGTGAACGGTGTTATCTCACTGGTGCAAACAGCTGCGGAAAGTCGACGCTGTTAAAGGCCATTCATGGGCAACACTCGAACTATACAGGTTCCATTAAACGCTTAGGGTCCACAGTATACTTGGATCAACACTTTGGACTATTAGACACCAACGACACAATGTTCGATAGCCTGGTGACACATAGCGGCAGCATGACAGAAAGTGACGCACGAACCTTGTTAGCTGGTATTGGATTCAGACGAGACTCCGTCTACCGCAAAATAGCTCACCTAAGCGGTGGAGAGAAAATGAAACTGGCGATGTTGATCGTCAGCCATAAACAGGATTCGCCATTACTGCTGCTAGATGAACCAGACAATCACCTAGACATCGACTCGAAGCAAATATTGGCTTCGGCTCTGCGTGAATACCAGGGTGCATTCATCTTGGTCAGTCATGATAGCGACTTTGTTGAGGAAGTCGGCGTTAGCCAAAACCATATCCAGCTTTAACCTTCGTAAATTCGTTCACTTAGTTTAGTTAAGCGAGTATTCTTCCGGATACTCGCCTTTCTTGATTGAGACAAGTAAACTACGCGCCTCGAACATCTATTCATAAGGCTAAGGTTTGCATACTCTAGAACAATTAAAATCAGGGCAACTTAAAGGTATTAAGCGCTTAAAACTGTCGGAAAGTCTCACCGAGTTTCCTCTAGAAATCATAGAGCTTGCAGATTCTCTTGAGATCCTAGACCTTTCAGGTAATCAGCTGTCAGACCTACCAGCCGAGTTATCAAAGCTAACTAACCTGCGTATTATCTTCGCGTCGAATAACCTGTTTACGCACCTGCCTGATGTTCTTGGGTCACTTCCTAAGCTTGAAATGATCGGTTTCAAGACCAACCAAATCAAAACCGTAAGTGAAGTATCTCTACCACCTCAATTACGCTGGTTGATCCTGACCGACAATGAGATTGAGGCCCTGCCTAGCTCACTAGGTGAAAGACCGCGACTACAGAAACTGGCATTGGCGGGTAACAAGATTCGCGTGTTACCAGAAAGCATGGAAAACCTATCCAACCTTGAGCTAGTTCGCCTGTCTGCAAACCAGTTGACTGAATTCCCAGAGTTCCTTATCAAGCTACCAAAACTGGCTTGGTTAGCGTTTGCGGGTAACCCGTTTTGCAAACACCCTAGCAGCTTAGATAGCGTGCCTGCGGTTAGCTCTCAAAGCTATTCACTGAATCAAGTACTTGGCCAAGGCGCATCTGGCGTGATCTCGCATGCAAGCTGGCTAAACAGCGACTTCGATTTTCCACAGGAAGTGGCGGTTAAAGTGTTTAAAGGCGAAGTCACCAGTGACGGCTACCCACATGATGAACTGGAAGCGTGCTTGCAGGCTGGACACCATAACAACTTGGTAAAATCTATCGCCCAAGTAGAGGAACAAGATTACCTAGCTTTGGTGATGGAACTCATTCCAAACAGCTACTACAACCTAGGGCTACCACCAACACTCGAGACTTGCACGCGTGATACTTTCCCAGAAGGTTTCGAACTTTCAATTGCTCAAATCAATAGCATTACAGAGCAGATGATTGATGTGTTTGAACACCTTCATGCCAATAAAGTCTCTCATGGTGATCTATACGCTCACAACACTTTAGTGAACGAACAAGGTCAGATGATCTTTGGTGACTTTGGCGCTGCGACTATCTACGGCTACCTAACTGAAGAACATCAACAAGGTATTCGCCGAATTGAAGCACGTGCATTGAAGTACTTTATTGAAGACCTACTGACGATTTGTGCAAAGCAAGATCAAGACAGCGAGCTTTATACTCGATTGGCGAACTTCGAAGCTTAATAGAAGTATTCAGTCAGATTGAAGACAACAAAGCCAACATCACTGTTGGCTTTTTTATATGCTAATTAAACGAACCAGCGTTTAGCTTTCAACTTGAACAAGCTTCAAGTACGAATGCAGCTCTCCGCTCTTATACTCAACCGCAGAGTGAATATTAAGGTCAGCACGAGCCACAACAGCAAACTGGTAGCAGTTCTCACCCTTCAGAATCTCGACGTGTAACAAACCGTCTTTTAGTTGCCACTGCCCTGTTGTTTCAAATCGGTCGAACAAACGATATTCAATCAAAGAACCGTCAGCATTGAAGTGCACTTCAGTGATGTAACCGCCGGGGCAGCTCTTCACCCAAACTCGATTCTCGATATCACTGACCGTAAAGTTACGCCTTGTGTCACGCCACGCTAGAAAGCCTTCGCTATCATAAAGAGCAATGTCGAGATCAGTTCTAGAGATTAACGGCTGCTCATTTTGCTCACGACAATAAAGTTGAAGCAAAATTTGCTGAACTGTTTCGCTCTGTAATTCACTCATTGTGGCTTCCCTTTATCATTGCTCTGCGTTAGACGCAGTATTGATCAACAAATTCTATTTAAAGCGGGCTACACAAGCTCGTAAGAAACCACATACAGTTGAGAGATACCCGGGTAGATATCTTGAATCACGTCTTTCAGTACTTGCAGCGTCATGTTCTCTTGCTGAGCATGGAACTCACCTAAGTCATCAAACAAAATTGGCTCAACGCTGATGATCTTAAGATTACAGAACACACGGTCTTGCTCTAGCGTCGATACTTCCACAACACTGCCTGGCTGGTAGTCTCGCTCAGATTCATCACGAATAGTAATCGTCTTCTTGCCAGATAGGATGTCAGTTTCAAAACGTTCGAAGAACGTCATAGTGGTCGGTGCGGTCATTTATTTCGGTCGCTTTACATTTAAAGGTTAGGTAAATGTTTATATACCAGAATGCGTGTTCAAGCGAATAAAAATTAGGTGCGGGATGCGAGATGCGAGATGCG
>NZ_JBFRNC010000041.1:56139-97823 GCF_041470825.1 Vibrio sp. 10N.261.55.A10
GCGAGATGCGAGATGCGAGAGAGTATGGCAAAGCCAAATTACAGGCAATAAAAAAGGAGAACCGAAGTTCTCCTTTTCTTAAACCTTTAAGCTAACTCTAAATTATAGAGATGCTTTCGCTTTTTCAACTAGAACAGCAAATGCTGCTTTGTCGAATACTGCGATGTCAGCAAGAATCTTACGGTCGATCTCGATAGATGCTTTCTTTAGGCCATTGATGAAACGGCTGTAAGATAGACCATTTTGACGAGATGCCGCGTTGATACGTGCAATCCAAAGTTGACGGAATTGACGTTTCTTGTTGCGACGGTCACGGTAAGCGTATTGACCAGCTTTGGTAACTGCTTGGAAAGCTACGCGGTAAACACGTGAACGTGCTCCGTAGTAACCTTTAGCTTGTTTTAGAACTTTCTTATGACGTGCACGAGCTTGTACACCACGTTTTACGCGAGGCATTATGCTTCTCCTAAACTAAACGAATTTATAAACTAAAAAGAATTAAGCGTATGGCATCATACGTAGAACTTGAGCAACTTCACATTTAGGAAGGATCGAGTTCGGACGTAGCTGACGCTTGTTCTTAGTAGTACGCTTAGTCAGGATGTGACGTTTACCAGCGTGCTTAAACTTAATACCACCAGCAGTTTTCTGGAAACGCTTAGCAGCACCTTTGTTGGTTTTCATCTTAGGCATGATGAATAACTCCGCATTGTTGAGTTGTTAATAACATAGTAATTAGGGCGAATAAAACCCCGCAACCTGAGGCTGCAGGGTTCAATTACTTGCAAAGCCGTTAATTACTTCTTTTTAGGGGCCAACACCATGATCATCTGGCGACCTTCAATTCTCGTTGGGAAAGATTCGACTACTGCAAATTCTTCAGTATCCGCTTTCAAACGATTAAGAACGTCAACACCGATTTCTTGGTGAGCCATTTCGCGGCCACGGAAGCGAATTGTTACCTTCACTTTGTTGCCGTCTTCTAGGAAACCAGTCAGGTTGCGTAGTTTTACCTGATAGTCTCCAATATCAGTTCCAGGTCGGAATTTAATTTCCTTGATCTGAACCTGCTTTTGCTTCTTCTTCTGCTCTTTCGCAGCTTTGCTCTTCTCGAAGAGGAACTTACCGTAGTCCATCACACGACAAACTGGCGGCTCGGCGTTAGGGCTGATCTCTACAAGATCCATACCAGCTTCATTTGCAGCTTCCATCGCTTCAGCGATTGATACTACACCAACAGCTTCGCCGTCTGCGCCAGTTAGACGCACTTCACGAACGCCACGAATGTCACCGTTTAAACGGTGCTGGTTTTGTTTGGCCGGTTGTTGGCCACGTCTTCCGCCTTTAATAGCTATTCCTCCAGATTGAGCTTACGGCTTGAAACCTCGGCTTGGATGTATGAAATAAAGTCATCCACTTTAAATTTGCCAAGGTCCTTACCTTTACGTGTACGTACTGCAATTTCGCCGGCTTCCATTTCTTGGTCACCACACACAAGCATGAACGGTACACGTTTCAAAGTATGTTCGCGGATTTTAAAGCCAATCTTCTCATTTCTCAAGTCTGCTTTGACTCTAAATCCACTTTTTTGCAGTTTTTTCGTAATTTCTTGTACATATTCAGACTGTTTGTCTGTAATGCCCATTACAACTGCTTGTTCTGGCGCCAACCACGTTGGGAAGAAGCCAGCGTATTCTTCAATAAGAATACCAATGAAGCGTTCTAGTGAACCTAAAATCGCGCGGTGGATCATAACTGGCGTGTGACGCTCGTTATCTTCACCTACGTAAGTAGCACCTAAACGTTCTGGTAATGCAAAATCGAGCTGCACTGTACCACATTGCCAAGCGCGGTCCAAACAATCATGCAAAGTAAATTCAATCTTAGGTCCGTAGAACGCACCCTCGCCTTCTTGAATCTCGTATGCAATGTCCATTGCCTCTAGCGCTTGCTTAAGGTCAGCCTCTGCACGGTCCCACATTTCGTCTGAACCTACACGCTGTTCTGGACGAGTAGATAGCTTAACAACGATGCTTTCGAAGCCGAAAGTTGTGTAAGTATCGTAAACCATTTCAATACAAGCTTTAACTTCTTGTTGAACTTGGTCTTCAGTGCAGAATACGTGAGCATCATCTTGAGTGAAGCCACGAACACGCATAATGCCGTGAAGTGCTCCAGACGGCTCGTTACGGTGACATGAGCCGAACTCAGCCATACGTAGCGGTAGATCACGGTAAGATTTCAAACCTTGGTTGAAGATTTGAACGTGACCAGGACAGTTCATTGGCTTGATAGCGTATTCACGGTTCTCTGAAGAAGTAGTGAACATCGCTTCAGCGTACTTATCCCAGTGACCAGAGCGTTCCCAAAGAACACGGTCCATCATTAATGGGCCTTTAACTTCTTGGTAATCGTACTCAGTCAGTTTTTGACGAATAAATACTTCTAGCTCACGGAAGATAGTCCAACCGTTGTGGTGCCAGAACACCATGCCTGGTGCTTCTTGCTGCATGTGGAATAGGTCAAGCGCTTTACCGATTTTACGGTGGTCACGTTTAGCCGCTTCTTCTAGGCGCACAAGGTGAGCTTTAAGTGCCTTCTTGTCGTGGAATGCAGTGCCGTAGATACGTTGAAGCATCTTGTTGTCACTGTTACCACGCCAGTATGCACCCGCTACGTTAAGTAGAGTGAAGTGCTGGCAGAAGCTCATGTTAGGCACGTGTGGACCACGACACATATCGATGTATTCTTCGTGATGGTACAGGCCTGGACGATCGTCTTTAGAAACGTTCTCGTCCAAGATTTCAATCTTGTAAGTCTCGCCGCGAGCTTCGAATGCGTCGCGCGCTTCCTGCCAGCTAACTTTCTTCTTAACAACCTGGTATTTGGTCTTCGCTAGCTCTTTCATGCGCTTTTCGATCTTTTCTAGATCGTCTTGCGTTAGAGAGTGCTCAAGATCGATATCGTAGTAGAAACCGTTATCGATAGTAGGACCGATCGCCATTTTCGCTTCTGGAAAAAGCTGCTTAACCGCGTGGCCTAAAAGGTGAGCACAAGAGTGACGAACGATTTCAAGGCCATCAACTTCATCTTTAGCTGTGATGATTTCTAGGCTTGCATCGTTTTCGATAAGATCACAAGCATCAACACGCTCGCCGTCTACACGACCAGCAATGGTAGCTTTCGCAAGACCAGGACCGATTGATAGGGCAACATCTAGAGTTGATACAGGGTTGTCAAATTGACGCTGACTACCGTCAGGAAGAGTAATAATTGGCATTATTTGTCCTTTACAGTGGTGTTGCACACCAAGCAACACATGAAAATGTTTAATATATGTCTTTCAATCAACGAGTACGCTGATTGGGGATATATGCATAATAAATATACCCACATAGAAGCAAATACAGATGCCACATCTGTGAGTAGCCGAACATTGTAACGAAATTATATGAAATGACAATGACAGAGCGGATTTGCAAGCTATCCAACGGCTTCGTTTGGTAAGGTAAACCATACTTGTGATGATTTACCTGCTCTTCTAATCCTCTTAATTACCCAGCTGTATCAACTTAACAACTGCACCCTACCTGTTCCGAGTTCGCTCATTCAACTTATCTCTTACAAACTAGTTATTTAGAACTAAGCTATATAGAAGCAACGGAATGCAGATGAGGTACATATGGAGAAACGGGCTACTTGTATATCGCTCATACGACCTTTACCGCTAGTAATAGCCGCCATGTTTTCTGCGCCAAACGCATGGGCCAACAAAGATTACGGCCCCTTAATCAGTTATACCCAAGCACCACTGCAGTCGGTTCGCCTCACCCCGTCGCTCCGTTCAGGCTTCCCTCTTGAAGAGAATAAGGTTGAAGTATTTACAGCCTTAACTGCTGCGAGTATCTGGGCTAACTCCCACGGCTATCACTTAGACTATTATCAAAACCAACTTCAAACAGGCCTGCGATGGCAATTGACTACAGCGTGGCAAGTAGAGCTCAATTACCGCTGGTTATACGCCGCCAATAATCATCTCGACAAAATCACCATTAACTTTCACGACCTATTTAGCATCGACCAAGCAGGTCGAGATCAGAAAGAGAGACACCAATTCGACATCTATGCACCAGACCATGGCGTCAAATATCGAGACTTCTCCGGCGACACATTGACTAGCGCTTTCACGCTCTACACCCAATATCAGATCATAGATATAGAAAACCATGGCTTATCTTTTGGCGTCTCCCTTTATCATAACAAAGTCAGCCACGGTGCATTTAAGGGAAACAGCACCGAACAAAGCGCTCAACTCAATTATGCATACCAACTCGACATCAATACCTTCTATACAAGCTTAGGATTAGCGAATCAGTCCAGTAGAGAAGTGGAGAATAGCTTTTCACATAAAAAAACGACATGGTCATGGATGGGAGGATATCAACTCACGCTATTTGAAAATCATGAGTTACACCTAGAGTATCGTTGGTATGAAGGCGCAGAAGACGGTGAAACTGAGTTTTCAGAAGCCGCGAATGAAATGATGTTTGGCTATCGCTATCTCATGCAACGCTCGGCAATTGAGATATCCATAATCGAGAACATTTTCAATATGGACAACTCCACCGATGTTGCTTTTCAATTGGCCTATCGGCACCAGTGGTAAACCCATTTCAGGACGGGGCAGATAGTAGAATCAAAAAAGCCGAATGGTTAAGTTCGGCTTGAAAAGTTGTATTGTCTCTATTAATTAATAGACAGAGCGACTGCTAACAGAGAGGGAACTACGCACTCATGATTCTTGATACAGCGTTGCGAATGTCTGAGTCGGCCGCATTAGCAGGTAAGCTGAATGAGATGTATTGGTCGCCGCGGAAGCTCATTGAGCGGTCGATTTCTGCTAGGCAGTGAACCATTGAACCTTCAACGATGAATGACAGCTCGATCTCTTTATTATTCATGAAGCCGCCGCAGCGAAACTCAATCTCTTGGTAACAGCCCGAACGAGAAGCAAAGCTGTTGCCTTTTAAGAAGCCCTTCTCTACGTCTGCTTTCACCATTGCCATACCTGATGCTTCCACGCCTCGGATGATTTTAGCCACTGTTGGCAATGGGTGTACGGAGATAAAGTCACGGTCTTTAGGGTCAATCGCGAAGCCTATATCTAGGTTGGTTTCAACCCACACATGGCATTGGTTCATTTGTGCGTTCAACGCGGTGACTGGCGTTTCATCATTTAACTTAAGACGGAATGGAACCAGTTTGGTTTCGTCCGGTTGGATAACGAAAGGCTCTACGGCTTGAATACGACCCAGTGAAAAGGTTTCGTAGCTGGTGCTATCTTCCGTTTCTACTTTTACTTCTGTGTTGAGAACCAAGTTGATCAGGTCGATTTGTTGCTCAACGTCACCACCAACAATGTGAACATTGCCAGACAACTCTCCACCTTGGAAAACTTCAATATTATCTAAGACAGTATCAACCTTTGCTGCACCGATGCCCAACGAGGCCTTTAATTTCTTAAACATATTATTTCCCTTTCTAATTATCTGATTTACGAATAGTTATTGCGTGACAATTTGCGACACTTGCCTCACAGAATCAAGCAATTTGCCCCATCTATGTTGAATAAGGTCACATTGCCCGAGGAAATGTTGAAATCGTGAAAAATTCCGTTACTCTATTTGTATAGTCAAATAAGGTTTCATTATGTCGAAAGCACCACTCTACCTTCAGATAAAACAGTTCATAGATGACAAGATCAGCAGTGGTCATTGGCCGGTGGGTTACCAAATCACCACAGAACTCGAACTTACCGAGCAGTTCAATGTGAGTCGAATGACGGTCAATAAAGCCATTCGAGATCTTGTGTCTGAAGGCAAGCTCATCAGGAAACCAAGACTGGGGACTTTTGTTTGTGAACCCGACGAAAAAGCGCAATCTCCGTTGCTTGATATCAACAACATAGCGCAAGAGATCAAAGACCGAGGCCAAACGTATACTAGCCAAGTTATCAAGCACGATAGTATCAAGGCTGATGAAAGCACGGCTACACGGTTAGGTGTGATGATTAACGCAGAAGTGTTCTATAGTGAAATCATACACTTTGCGGACAACGCACCGATTCAATTGGAAGCGCGCTGGGTGAACTCTCAAGCCGCTCCAAAATACCTAGAGCAAGACTTTTCAACTTCCACACCTAATGAATACCTTTCAAAAAGCTGCCCGTTAAGTGCTATCGAGCACACAGTTGAAGCCATTATTCCAGACTCTCAAATCAGAACGTCACTAAAGCTATCTGAATCAGAGCCTTGCCTTCTTTTGAATAGAAGAACATGGAGCAAAGAACGCCTCATCAGCTTTGCATTGCTCTACCATCCTGGCTCTAAGTACAAATTAAGCTCCAAGATACTTCTAGATTAAAGAACATCATCCTGATCGCCGATCACATTTTTGCAACATCAACTTGATTCGGGTCAGCGTTTAGCCTATTTATTTGTATATACATTTAATATTTAGCAAAGATCTAGGTGATTATGAATTTGATCCTCAAAAACGCACGAGTGGTCTCCATGAGTTCGGGATCCGACGGTTATCAGCCCTCTTCCCCTCAAGATATCGTTATCGAAAGCGGTAAAATCGTGTCCATCTCTTGTTCAAACCAAGGCGTACTTGCTTCTGAGGTAGAACAACCGAGCACTGATAACTCTGAGGATTACATCACCTATGATTGCAAGAACAAGCTCGTCACCCCAGGTCTGATTGATTGCCACACTCACCTCGTATTTTCAGGCAATCGCGCCAACGAATTTGAACAGCGTTTGAATGGTATCTCTTACACCGACATCGCCAAACAAGGCGGCGGGATTCTTGCGACAGTCACTGCAACACGCGTAGCACAAGAGTCTGAACTGGTTGAAATGGCACTACCTAGACTCGATGGCCTGCTAAGAAGTGGCGTAACCAGCATCGAAGTAAAATCGGGCTATGGTTTAACACTTGATGATGAACTCAAAATGTTACGTGCAGCTAAAGCGTTAGAAAATCATCGCCGAATTAAGATCACTACCACTCTCCTTGCAGCACACGCAGTACCGCCAGAATACAAAGAACAACCAGATCGTTACATAGATCTGGTTTGCCAAGAGATCATTCCTAAAGCTGCGGGGCAAGGGCTCGCCGATGCCGTTGACGTGTTCTGCGAATCTATCGGCTTCAACTTAGAACAAACCGAACGTGTATTTGCAGCTGCCAAAGCACATGGGCTAGCGATTAAAGGTCACACTGAACAACTTTCAAATATGGGCGGCAGTGCGCTCGCAGCTAAATACGGTGCACTCTCTGTCGACCATGTTGAATACCTTGATGAAACCGGAGTAAAAGCACTGGCAGAATCAGGCACAGTCGCCACCTTATTACCCGGGGCTTTCTACTTCTTGAAAGAGACTCAACAGCCACCTATTGCTTTACTTCGTGAACACAAAATCCCAATGGCGATCGCGACCGACCTAAACCCCGGCACATCTCCCTTTGCAGACTTAACCCTGATGATGAACATGAGCTGCACCCTGTTTGGTACGACGCCTGAAGAAGCGCTACGCGGTGTAACTTGTAACGCGGCGGCTGCCATTGGTGAGTCACAAACCAAAGGCAAAGTCGAAATCGGTTATGCCGCAGATTTGGCTATCTGGAACATCGACCACCCTGCAGATCTAAGCTATCAAGTCGGTGTTCCTCACCTGCATAAACGCATTGTTAATGGCGAGGTGTGTCATGACTCAATCTAAATCCAACGCTATCCAAGAGAACGCAACAACCGTGCATAACTTTGTGTGGACCGGACGTAATGATCTTGAAGATGGCGCACTCGGTACTCGCGTTCATCACATTACCAAGCAAGTGCAAAGTAGTGAGTTAAGTGACAAGCTGACTGACGGTGATATCGCCTTGGTAGGCTTTGCCAGCGATGCCGGTGTTGCAAGAAATAAAGGACGTGTGGGCGCGAAACAAGCACCTAACTTGATACGCCAAGCGTTGGCGAATATGGCTTGGCACAGTGACGCACACATCGCCGATCTTGGTGATATCGAGTGCAATGATGGTCAATTAGAAGTCAGCCAAAAACAGTGTGCTTCTGTGATTGCCAATGCCTTAGCAACCAACAAAGTGATTACCCTTGGCGGTGGTCACGAGGTGGCTTGGGCAACGTTCCAAGGTCTCGCTGAGCATCTACATAAAAAAGCTGAACACCTTGATAAAATTCAACCAGAGCGCAAACCTAAGATAGGCATCGTTAACTTTGATGCTCACTTTGATCTTCGTGAATTTGAAAGCGACATCGCTGACGTCAAACCAAGCTCAGGCACACCGTTTAACCAAATAAGTGACTACTGCCAAACGCATCAATGGCCGTTTCATTACGCTTGTCTTGGTGTGAGTGCAGCTAGCAATACCAAAGCGCTGTTTAACAAAGCCGACCAACTGGGCGTTTGGTATGAACACGACCGCAACATGACCCAAGTAAACCAAGCCGCTCAACTGGTTAAGTTGCAAAAATTCATCGTTGAGTGTGATTATCTCTATCTCACCATTGATCTCGATGTTTTCCCCGCAGCTACTGCGCCGGGCGTAAGTGCACCAGCGGCAAGAGGCGTGAGCTATGAAGCGCTTGCTCCTTTTCTAGAACAGATTTTCCAACACAGTGAAAAACTCATTATCGCGGACATAGCGGAATACAACCCAGACTACGACGTCGATGGCCAAACGGCTCGATTAGCGGCTCGTTTATGTTGGGATATTGCCAGTGCAATGGCCAGCGACTAATCCAGCTATACCGATAACTACAACTACAACTACAACTACAACGATATAACGTGAAACAGAAGGAATTCCAAAATGACGGAACACCACAACAGTGACCCTCGTCTCGACACGACTCGCGAAATTCGCGCACCTCACGGCACCACTTTGCGCGCTAAATCTTGGTTAACAGAAGCACCCCTTCGTATGCTAATGAACAACCTAGATCCTGATGTGGCAGAACACCCACATGCACTGGTTGTGTATGGCGGTATTGGTCGTGCGGCACGTGATTGGAAATGTTACGACAAGATTGTTGAAGTATTAGAGCGTTTAGAGGACGACCAAACGTTACTTGTTCAATCCGGTAAACCTGTGGGCGTGTTCCCGACTCATAAAAACGCACCTCGCGTACTGATCGCTAACTCGAACCTTGTTCCACACTGGGCGAACTGGGAACACTTCAACGAGCTCGATAAAGAAGGCTTGATGATGTACGGCCAAATGACCGCGGGCAGCTGGATCTACATTGGTTCACAAGGCATCGTTCAAGGTACTTACGAAACCTTTGTCGCTATCGCGAAGAAGCACTTCCAAGGTGAAGCAAACGGCAAGTGGGTTCTAACGGGCGGTCTTGGTGGAATGGGCGGCGCTCAACCTCTTGCTGCAACGATGGCTGGCTTCTCAATGATCGCAGTGGAGTGTGATGAATCACGAATCGACTACCGCTTGCGTACTGGCTATGTAGACAAAAAAGCCACCAGCTTAGATGAAGCGATGGCAATGATTAAAGAGTCAGACACGCCAATCTCTGTTGGCTTATTAGGTAACGCCGCAGACGTCTTCCCAGAGTTAGTTGAACGCAATATCACACCTGATGTGGTGACTGACCAAACCTCTGCCCACGATCCTCTTAACGGCTACTTGCCGCAAGGTTGGACGATGGAGAAAGCCGCACAAGAGCGCTCCATTGATGAAGCAAAAGTGGTGAAAGCCGCTAAGCAATCTATGGCGATTCAAGTACAAGCGATGTTAGACCTGCAATACCGCGGCGCAGCGACCGTGGATTACGGTAATAACATTCGCCAAATGGCACTGGAAGAAGGCGTAGAAAACGCGTTTGATTTCCCAGGTTTCGTTCCGGCTTATATTCGACCTTTATTCTGCGAAGGTATTGGTCCTTTCCGTTGGGCGGCACTATCTGGTGACCCAGAAGACATCTACAAAACAGACCAAAAAGTAAAAGAACTGATTCCAGACAACCCACATCTACATAACTGGCTAGATATGGCAAGTGAACGCATTCAGTTCCAAGGCCTACCAGCTCGTATTTGTTGGGTTGGCTTGAAAGACCGTGAACGCTTAGGCCAAGCATTCAATGAAATGGTCAAAAATGGCGAACTTAAAGCACCGGTTGTTATTGGTCGTGATCACCTAGATTCAGGTTCAGTAGCAAGCCCGAACCGCGAAACAGAAGGCATGATGGATGGATCAGATGCCGTATCAGATTGGCCTCTATTGAACGCCCTTCTAAATACGGCAGGTGGCGCAACATGGGTTTCTCTGCACCATGGTGGTGGCGTTGGCATGGGCTTCTCACAACACTCAGGAATGGTGATTTGTTGTGACGGCAGTGAAGATGCATCGCAGCGCATTACTCGTGTACTTCACAACGACCCAGCAACAGGCGTTATGCGTCATGCTGATGCGGGTTACGATATTGCCAAGCAGTGTGCTAAAGAGCAGAAGCTTGATTTACCTATGCTAAACGAAGAACTTCGTCGCCTTTAACTTCTGGAGAGAACATGTTGAATTTATTACTTAAACCAGGACTTCTAGGCCTGCCTGAACTTCGAAAAATCAGCCGTAGCCCTGTAAACTTATCACTCGATCCAGCAGCGATTCCTGATATTGAAGCGAGCATGCACGTTGTAGAACAAGTGATTGCTGAAGATCGCACTGTGTATGGCATCAATACGGGTTTTGGCTTATTGGCAAATACCAAAATTGCGCCTGAAGATTTAGAAGTACTACAGAAAAGTATCGTGCTTTCTCACGCGGCCGGCATTGGTAAATTCATGTCTGATGAAACCGTGCGCTTGATGATGGTGTTAAAGATTAACAGCTTGTCTCGTGGTTACTCGGGTATCCGACTCAAGGTCATCAATGCTCTTATCGATCTTGTGAACGCACAGGTTTATCCGTGTGTTCCACAAAAAGGATCTGTGGGTGCTTCAGGAGATCTTGCTCCCCTCGCCCACATGAGTACGGTACTTCTAGGTGAAGGCCAAGCGCGCCACAACGGCAAAATCATCACTGGCTTAGAAGCAATGCAGATCGCTGGCTTGGAGCCAATCACACTTGCTCCGAAAGAAGGCTTAGCTCTGTTAAACGGCACACAAGCATCGACTGCCTTTGCATTAGAAGGTCTGTTTGCAGCTGAAGACTTATTCGCGTCTGCAACCGTATGTGGCGCGATGTCTGTAGAAGCAGCGCTGGGTAGTCGTCGTCCGTTTGACCCTCGAATTCATCGCGTTCGTGGTCATCGTGGTCAAATGGATGCCGCGCTTGCTTATCGCCATATGCTTGATCAAAAGAGTGAGATTGGTGAATCACACACTTGCTGTGAAAAGGTTCAAGACCCTTACTCGTTGCGCTGTCAGCCTCAAGTGATGGGTGCCTGTTTACAGCAAATTCGTAATTCAGCAGAAACGTTAAACGTTGAAGCGAACTCGGTATCGGATAACCCACTGGTATTTGCTGAAGACGGCGACATTATTTCAGGTGGTAACTTCCACGCAGAACCTGTGGCAATGGCAGCGGATAACCTAGCACTTGCGATTGCAGAAATTGGTAGCCTTTCTGAACGAAGAATGGCACTGCTGATTGATAGCGCACTAAGCAAACTTCCACCTTTCTTAGTCGATAACGGCGGCGTTAACTCAGGCTTTATGATTGCTCAAGTAACGTCTGCTGCTCTGGCAAGCGAGAATAAAACACTGGCACACCCAGCTTCAGTAGACAGCCTTCCAACATCGGCAAACCAAGAAGATCATGTATCTATGGCAACCTTTGCGGGTCGTCGACTGCGTGACATGGCAGAAAACACCCGTGGCATCTTGGCTGTTGAATACTTAGCAGCAGCACAAGGCTTGGATTTTAGAGCACCAAATCTCTCTTCTCCTCGAGTAGAAGAAGCAAAACAGATACTGCGCGAGAAAGTCAGCTTCTACGACAAAGATCGCTACTTCTCACCAGATATCGAGCAAGCTAACTTATTGCTCAAATTGTCTGTACACAACCATCTAATGCCTGAAGGTATTTTGTGTAGCTTCTGAGTCGTGAAATAACACGTCATATAAACAAGGGCTATCGATTAGCCCTTGTTGCATTGAGCCAGTCACCATATCCCCTGTAAAACTGCCACATACCATCCAACGTATTTATCTAATTGACTGATATATAAGCAAAGTTAACTGGATAGACCATTAGATCGAAGTTAGTTAGCTATAATCCACCCCAGATTTGATGACTAATAGCGATACTATGTTTCTGACACCTTACTTTTCTACTAAAGACAATCAATTTCAATTCACTCGTGAACAAGCAAGCCACTTTGCTAAAAAAGTAGCTGGCGATTTCAACCCGATTCACGATGAAGACAACAAGCGCTTCTGTGTACCTGGCGATCTTTTATTTGCAGTACTTCTGCAAAAAGAAGGCATCAGCCAAAAAATGCGTTTTGATTTTTCAGGTATGGTTGGTAACGGTATTGCGTTAAGCGTTGACAACAAGTGTGAAAAAGAGAGCTCACTTATCGATGCAAATGGTAAAGAGTACCTACACATGTCTTGTGAAGGTGAGAAGAGCCATGATCAAGCATTCATCGAGCACGTAGTAACAAACTACGTTAAGTTCTCTGGCATGAACTTCCCACACATCATGGTTCCTCTTATGGAAGAACAACAAATGATGATCAACTGCCAGCGTCCTCTAGTGATTTACGAGAGCATGGAAGTTGAATTTACTCGCCTAGACCTGTCTCACCCAGAAGTTGAATTCTCTGGCGCGACTTTTGATGTTGAAGGAAAACGTGGCATCGTGACCCTGAACTTCGATTTCAAAGAAGACGGCGAAGTAGTAGGTAAAGGCGTGAAGCGTATGGTAGCAAGTGGCCTTAAGCCATACGACCAAGCTTCTGTAGACGACCTAGTAAACCGCTTCAACGAACGCAAAGAGATGTTTCTAGCTCAGTTCACAGCCGCTGCTTAATCAGCTCTAGAACAAGATCAATAAAGCCCAGCTTGATAATCTCAAGCTGGGCTTTTTTATTTCGATTACTAAGCCAGCACTTAAATCATCACTAAATCCAGCGTCTAACCTTTTGTTTGTAATCAACATATTCTGCGCCGAATAATTGTTCTAGTGCTCGCTCTTCGGGTTTGATTTGGAAGTAATTCATGTAGATTACGAAGCCAAAGCTAAGTAGTACACTGAAGATATTCTGGAAGAAGTAGCCAAAGCAAAATAGCAGGATGAACAACCCTAAGTACATTGGGTTTCGTGTGTAGCCAAAAATTCCACTGTCCACGACGGCTGAAGCGGTTTCTACTTTGATCGGGTTAACGGTGGTTTTCTGTTTTCGAAATTCCAATATGCCGGATATTCCGATCACACCACTCAATGTGACTCCGATTCCTAACACAATCATTCCATAAGGCAATGCCAGTGTCCCTTGGCTCAACTGTTGAGCGCAGAAGTATGATGCTACGAATACAATAATGAACAGTGCAACTGGTGGTACTTTTAATTCTAGAAATTTCATACTTTTCCTTATTAACATTCCTTTGTTAGTTTAGAAAAAAGCCCAGCAATTGCTGGGCTAAATGTATTAGAGAATTTTTGCTAGCGCCTGTAATGGGTGAGCAAGCTTCTCACCTTCAAAACGCTTCACTTGGCTGCGGCAAGAATAGCCCGTCACCAAGCAACGATCTTTTGGTAAGTCCTGCATTTGAGGCTTCCAGCTTAAACCATATATGTCTTTCGACATTTGTAGCTTATCGACTTCGTGGCCGAAAGTTCCCGCCATACCACAACAGCCGACAGGAACGCTGGTTAACGCCGCCCCAAAGTGTTTGAAGATAGTACCCCACTCTTTTTCAGCGTTCGGCATTTTGGTTTTCTCAGTACAGTGAGCAAACAAGTACCACATATCTTCACTTGCTGAGCGTGCTTCGAACTCACCTAGCGATGGCATTAACCATTCATGCACAGTAAGTACATCAAAGTCGCCGCGCTTGTCACCTAAGATCTCGACGTATTCATCGCGGTAACAAAGCACAAGAGCAGGATCAACACCGACCAAAGGAATTCCGATATCCGCCACCATCGACAAGAAATCCGAAGTCGATTTCGCCTCACGTGCAAAACGATTTAAGAAGCCCTTGATGTGCAACGCTTTACCATTCGGTTTGAACGGCAGCAGTACCGGAGTTTTGCCAAGTTTTTGAGCCAGAGTGACGAAGTCTTCAATCACCTCGGCATCATAGAAGCTGGTAAACGGGTCTTGAACGATCAGCACATGCTGTTTCTTCTGTTCAGAAGACAAGCCTTCTAAATACTGTAAATCGAAGAGTTGCAGCTCTTTACTCGCTAGACGATTTTTGAGCGTAGGCACCGACATCAATGGTGCATCAACATAACCGACCGTTTTAGCTGTTGCCGTTTGGATCCACTTTTGACCCAATGCAGCGTTGACTACTTTTGGCGCTTTCGCCATCAGCGGCAGCATGGTTTCAATGTTGGCAACTAGATAATCTTTTGCAGGGCGCTGGTAACGCGAGTAGTAGATGTTCAAGAATCGAGAACGGAAACTTGGTACATCGACTTTGATCGGACATTGACTCGCACACGCTTTACACGCCAAACAACCGTTCATCGCCTCATGAACTTCATGCGAGAAATCGTACTCATGGCGTTTGTTCATCGTATTGCGAACACGCTCAATCATAGTCTTAACGGGTGTGTTGTCTTTCAACGCTTCTTGCTCAAGGTCGAGAATATCAACGCCTTGTTCAGTCAGTTGACGCAACCACTCTCTTACCAAGCCTGCGCGGCCTTTGGGTGAGTGACGTCGGTCAGCCGTAACTTTCATTGAAGGACACATTGGCGAGCTAGTATCGTAGTTGAAACACAAGCCGTTACCGTTACATTCCATTGCTTGCTTGAAGCTGTCACGAACTTGTACGTCGATCTGACGGTCGTAGAAACCACGCTTGGTATCGGTGACTTTCACCAATTCAGCGTCACTTTCTAAAGGCGTACAGATCTTGCCTGGGTTCATCTTGTTGTGCGGGTCGAATGCTGCTTTAATACGTCTTAATTCGGTAAACAGCTCTTCACCAAAGAAGTCTGGGCCATACTCAGAACGGAAACCTTTACCGTGCTCGCCCCACATTAAACCGCCGTATTTCGCCACCAGCTTAACCACTTCATCAGAGACTTCATGCATCAATGCTTCTTGCATCGGGTCACACAGATCCAATGCTGGACGAACGTGTAATACGCCCGCGTCAACGTGACCAAACATGCCGTAATTCAACTCTTTTGAATCGAGTAACAC
The DNA here is from genome assembly GCF_041470825.1 of Vibrio sp. 10N.261.55.A10. Classification (NCBI taxonomy): domain Bacteria; kingdom Pseudomonadati; phylum Pseudomonadota; class Gammaproteobacteria; order Vibrionales; family Vibrionaceae; genus Vibrio; species Vibrio sp. 10N.261.55.A10. Next base: position 71,561 of record NZ_JBFRNC010000041.1, read on the forward strand.
TCTAAATTCAGAGATGAAATCCGCGAGGTTTTCTGGTGGTACACAAGTATCTTCAGCAAAAGCGACTGGCTTAGCTCGGCCTTTCGCCGCACCTAACAGACCCACTGCTTTCTTACGCATGTTGTAGATTCGGCCAATGCTCGCCAAATCGCTACAAACTTGAAAACCAATCACGCCGGCTTCTTCGCTTTCAACCATGGTTTCAAGGCGTGCAGTCAGCGCTTGAACTTGCTGTTCAACTTCCGCTTCATCTTGGCCTGCAAACTCAACCATGTTGATGCCAAGCATCTCTTTGTTCGGAACATCAGTCAGCAAATCGCTCACGGTGTGCCAAACGATGTCTTGCTTCGCTAGGTTCAATACTCTTGAATCTACCGTTTCAACAGACAGTGCTTTCGCTTCCACCATGAACGGCGCATTACGCAGCGCAGAATCAAACGTGTTGTATTTCACGTTAACCAGTGTGCGCGCTTTTGGAATCTTGGTTAGGTTTAACTTTGCTTCAGTGATGAATGCTAAAGAACCTTCAGCGCCACATAGAACGCGAGTTAGGTCAAAGCTGTCATCTTGTTCGTTGATTGCATTCTTTAGGTCATAGCCTGTTAAGAAGCGATTCAGCGGAGGGAATTTATCTAAGATTTGAGCGCGTTTGTCTCGACAAACCGCCTCTGTCACCGCAAGTGCATGGTGAGCGAATTCACCCTCTACAGGTAAGCCGTGTGATAAATCAGATTCTAGACATGAACCATCTGCGAACACCGCTTGCAGCGACAATACATGGTCAGACGTTTTGCCGTACTTCAATGACCCTTGGCCCGAAGCATCGGTATTGATCATGCCACCCAAGGTTGCTCGGTTACTGGTAGAAAGGTCTGGAGAGAAAAAGTAACCATAAGGGCGAACAGCGTCGTTCAATTGATCTTTAACGACACCAGACTGAACTCTTACCCAGCCCTCTTTCTCGTTAATCTCAAGAACCTTATTCATGTATCGCGACAGGTCAACCACGACACCTTTTGTTAAAGATTGTCCGTTGGTTCCGGTACCGCCGCCACGAGGGGAAAAAGTCACGCGTTCGTAAGCGGATTTAGAAACCACTTTACCGATAAGCACAACGTCTTGCGTTGTTTTAGGAAGGATGACCGCCTGCGGCAATTGCTGATAGACACTATTATCAGTCGCCACAGCCAAACGGCTAGAATATTGAGATTCAATGTCGCCAGTAAAGCCCGCTGTTTTTAGTTCATCTAAAAAGCGTACGACAACTGGATCGACATCAGCATTGAGTTGAAGTCTTGGTAACATTTGCTTCCTGCCCCTACTTCGCTGATCCTATCAGCATTGGGTTATCTGAGATTTTTAATAATTTTCTTTGAATTTCGTCACTTTACTACTATTCAGATCATATAAAAAGGTGATCAAATCAGAATCTCAGTGCAAGAATGGAGAAATAGTCACTTTCGTCTTAATTCAGTAACAATATACTGAATAACATTTTGTTTAAGACATCTCCACGAGCACATCACAATGAAAAAAAACAAAACAGTCACAACTGAAGATATCCTTCTTAAACTATGCCAATCAGTCTCAAGCGTACTGACTTCAGCGACGGCTTCTCAGGTGTCCTATTCAGCCATGGTTCAAAAGATCAACAAGACAAGCCTAAAGCCAGATTTTGGTTGCTTCGTTCTGTTTGACGGCGGCTTTTCTGGTCTCGTTGTTATTAATTTTACGTCCAAAGCAGCGCTAGAGATCTACACCAATTACATGCGCAATATGGGCATGCCTGAAAACGAGCTTGCTGTGCTTCATACTTCAGACGAAGTGGGTGATGTATTGGGTGAGTTGATGAACCAATTAGTTGGCGATTTCACCAATAAAATCCGCAAAGAGCTGCAAACCAACATCACACAAAACCAACCGAAAATGCTGGCTCTGAACAAGCAAGTTAACCTTTCTGTTGATACCAATCTCGACCGTCCACAAGCTCGTCGTGTGACCTTCTCTACCGCTAATAACAACATCTTCTACCTTGAGCTTGCGATGGATAAGACTGAGTTCATTCAATTAGAAGAATTTGAAATCGCAGAAGACGAATGTCCAGATAGCATTCTTGAGGCGACTCAGAAAAAAATGCAAGAAGCGAACAAGCCAGCTCAAAGCTCTGGCAATGATTCTGCGGCAGATCTACTCGATGAACTGGGTATCTAGTTTACGAATGCTCTAGACATATTGAAAAAACGTGTCACTAACGCCATCAATACGCTTGATGGCGTTTTTGTTTTTACCGCCAACTGGGCTCATGCAGTTCAATGTTCACCGCCTTCCTTGTTCATCAAACCAGTTTTGCCTTTCTGTTACCCGCGAAAACATGTAAAATGTTGGACTTTTAAAAATTTGCGGTACTGATTAAATTGTCGATGGATAAGAAAAAAGCCCTAAAGAAAATTGCCAAGTGTCTTGAGCTTGGAAATTCTGCGAACGTCAATGAAGCTGCCAATGCGATAAAAATGGCGCATAACTTGATGCTGAAATATGGTCTCGAAAAAGACGATATTGAATTTATCAAGATGGGGAAAACTCAGTCCAGTCACCTGTTACCTGCAAATATCAGTTCTACACTGCTGCGTGTTATTCGCGGTATCAACACCAAATTTGGCGTAGAAGCCGTATTGCTGAATCATAAAGGCCTCAAGCGTGTTGAGTTCATTGGTGAAGCCGACCGCGCGATCTTCGCAGCGTTCGCTTTCGATATCATTTATCGTGAACTGAATGAACACACCGGCCAATTCAGAAATAGCTTTGCTGGCTCTGGCACAGGGTCCTTAGAAGTGACACGCCGCGTGAACTCGTTTGTTTCAGGCTGGGTTGAAGGTGCGCTTGAAAAGCTACCAACCATTACTCCCGACGACGAATCAAACAACAAGATCAATAACTACATTGATAAAGAATTCAAAAATATCGACCGTGAAACGTTCAAGCAGCAACTGAGAGAAGCGATGAAAAACCTCACCGCCGATTATGAAGTTGGTTTGAAGAAAGGTCGTAAATTGTCTGTTAATCGACCAGTTGGCGGTACCCAGGCAGCTAAAAAGATAACTAAATCATAGAGCCACTTTACATTGCTTCGACGTATTGATAAAAACCATCAATAAGATTTACAGGACTATGTTTGTCACTCGGATTCATTCGTTTGACAGAAGTACATGATGGAGAAATACGTTAAAAAAATCACACTAGCCCTAGCGCTTACTATCGCTTTAACGGGTTGTCAGGCAACTCAACGCCAAAACGCGACAACTGGCGAATCTGAGACTAACTCTGCAACTCAAGGCGCTCTAATTGGTGCACTCGCTGGTGCCGTTGCTGGTGCTGCAACTGGTGACTCTAAAGACCGTGGTAAACGTGCACTTATTGGTGCTACCGGTGGCGCCGCTGTTGGTGGTGGTATTGGTTACTACTTTGACCGACAAGAAGCTGCCCTTCGTGAAGAGCTAATGAATTCAGGCGTTCAAGTTGAACGTGTCGGTGAGAACCAACTTCTACTTCGCCTAGAAAACGGCATCGGTTTTGATTCTGGCTCTTACGCTTTGGAATCAAGCATTCACAATACCCTTCGCGGCGTTGCTCGCATCCTCGTTGAATACCCAGATACTAGCCTAGTGATTGAAGGTCACACTGACAGCACTGGCAGCGAATCGACGAACCAAATCCTTTCTGAGCGTCGAGCTGAATCTGTTCGTGCATTCTTGATCTCTCAAGACGTTGCTGCAGGTCGTGCTATTGCTCGTGGTAACGGTGAGCGCTACCCTCTATGTGACAATAACACCTCTCAAGGTCGTGCTTGTAACCGTCGCGTAGAAATTCAAATCTTGCCGCTTAAGTAGCACGATTAAAGCCCAGTCCATCTTTATCTATTGAATTAACCTCTATATAGTTGTTTATCAGTTATGTTACTCATTTAACGTGATAATAATAATCAACGACCATAAAGCGTATTCATACTGACATATCGATTCTGGGCTTTTTTACGAGACTTATCTTTTGCTGATCCTATCCAACATTCTGTCATCATCATTTCTTAGAACACTATTTCTAGCCCTCATCTTTTCCACGATTCAACTGTCCACCACACATTTCGTGCACGCAGCAAGCAGTGATGAATTTTCACTAGAATCACAACCTCAAGATCCAGTTTCTCAATACCAATTGGCTCAAGCTTATGAATCGGGTGTCGACGTTCCTGTTAGCACCAGTGATGCATTGTATTGGTACACGCAGTCAGCAGAAAACGGCAACCCAAACGCGCAATTTAGACTGGGTGAATGGTACTTGGCAGGTACAGGTGTTGAACAAAGTAACAAGCTTGCTTTGGAATGGTTTATTAAAGCGGCGTTGCAAGGTAACCAGCGCGCACCTATCGAGGTAGCAAAACTCTACGAATCCTCGCTAGAACAAGACCTCCTTCAACCATTAGATAAAGCGCAGCTATGGTATGAAGCAGCCTTAAAAGATAATCCACAAGCAGAAGAGGGCTACAACCGCATTTTGGAAGCACAATTCAACCAGCAACGTGCAAAACAGATCTCTTCAATAGAACAGCTCGATGACAGCATCGACTCTGAAATAGACACCAGTCAGGGGGTATCTAAGCACGTTCAATCTAACCAAGCATCACGCTCTAACCTCTCCAGTTCTAACCTAACTAGCTCTGACTATATGATTGGTGCTGCGTTGGCCGTGTTGATTTCAATCATCAGCATTATTGCGACGCTCGTTATCTCAAGAAAAAGACAAGCTCTAAAGTCGGGTGATTCGCGACAGCAACAACAATCACTTGAAGCGCAGCTTAGCTCGAAGGACCTTACGATTAAGCAGCAAAAACGCCAGCTGAACACTATGTTCCACGAATTGAAGAAGCAGAAAAACAGCAAAGGTCTGAGTAATTTGCAGGTTGCCTGCGCGCTATTTGGCTACACACCTAGCTCAATCCCCGACCAGAAAAGCATCAAGATCCGATACAAACAGCTATCAAAGATCTACCATCCAGATGGTCACGGATGTGACGAAGAAATGAAACGTTTGAACAATGCGCTAAAAACCATTTTACAAAATGTTACAAAACCGTAAACAAACACACATCTTCATTTTCCTAGATCTCAAAGATATCGATTTTATTGGTGTTGCAATCGATCCCCCTCTCAAAAACGGGTAACAAACTATTAACTAATGGGTCTTACTTGTGTCATAATTTGCGCCGAAAATACACCTGACTTAAACAGGTGAGGAGAGAATATGTTCACAATAGAAGGCGTTTGTGATTGGTGCAAAAAGCCAAGCCTAGTTAAAAAGCACGACTACCTAGATGGTAAGTGTCATCATGCATGTAACGAGTGCAATGATATTGCAACCATTGATGTTCGCCAGTTCAATATTGGTGAAATTGAAATGAGAGCAAAACTCTCCCAAGCGACATTGAGATAAGCAACACCGTGAAATATAAGAAAGCGCCTAAGGCGCTTTTTTGTGCCTGTGGTTTTAGATCTTCTTTCTTCTTTCTTCTTTCTTCTCTCTTCTATACCGGTATATACAGTACTTTTCTGCAAAAGCCAGTGTATACACCTGTATAAAGCTCACATTTATTCAACTTATGATACAAAACAGCAGATTCATTCAAATTTAATTTATCGAATACTTTCAATGATTTAATCATTTACCATCCATAACCTCAGACGAAATCGTCCAATAATCCCGCAAAAAACGCTTGATCTTATAAGTAACTAAAACTACTGTATACACATACAGCATGTATATAAGGACAGCAAAATGATTCAAGCACACGTTAAAGCACAACACTCTAGCCCGCTAGTTCACTGCGCATTTACATCAGTTTCTCGTAAAAGCAAAAATTCAAACGAGGAAGCGTTGTTTGCAAGAATGGCGTTGCTGTCCAGTCAACATCAGTGGTTACTGTTTACGGCTCAAACACCAAGACCATCGGCTAAGCAGCTTAAGCAACATAATGTTTGCTGCGACCGCGTTATTCATATGAAAGCCTCTCATCAAATGACTGAGGTAGAGACTGTCGAGAAAGCAATCCGCTCTAAGAATGCGAGCGCGATTGTTGCAAGTGCATCGATTGATCAGTTCAGCCAACAGTACCTAAGAACATTAGGGTTACGCTTTCAATGTGAAGTCTTCTTTATGGATGCAAATTCAGAGCGTATTCACTAAGCCACCTTGCTTAATAACATGTTGGCTCAAAAACATGGTCCACAAACATAGCTTAATCTTTTAGCTAACAAACTTAATTTAACTTAAGAAACAATTCGCCAAAACACAGTCCAAACATACTGCCTTCCCCTGCCCTACAATTCGCCCATTTTTTAGCGGATTGTTAGGCGGGGGTTTTTATTTAAACAACAGATTTAGCAATCGTTTGCTTTTTCTCTGGAAGCAAATAGTAGATTGGGTATAATGCCCGTCTAATCATGTGCACACCGCACTTCTCTGTATGACGTTTGATAAAAGATAGGAATGTCTAAATGAGCCTTGCTGATCAAGTTCTTGCCGTAAATGATGACCTACCAATCCGTACTGATAAACCTGTCCACAGTGGCAAGGTTCGTTCGGTCTACTGGTTAACTGAAGAAGATAGCCAACGACTAATTAAAGAGAAAGGCTACGATGTAGCACCAGATGCGCCTTTAGCAATCATGGTGATCAGTGACCGTATCTCTGCATTTGATTGTATCTGGCGTGGTGAAGGGAATCTTAAAGGTGTTCCAGGTAAGGGAGCGGCTCTGAATGCTATCTCTAACCACTGGTTCAAATTGTTTAAAGACAACGGACTTGCTGACAGTCATATTCTTGATATCCCTCACCCGTTCGTATGGATTGTACAAAAAGCTCGCCCAGTCATGATCGAAGCGATTTGTCGTCAATACATCACTGGTTCAATGTGGCGTGCATACGCAAACGGCGAACGTGAATTCTGTGGTATCGAGATGCCTGAAGGCCTTGAGAAAGACAAGAAGTTGCCTGAGCTACTGATCACGCCTTCAACAAAAGGGATTCTGAAAGGTATTCCTGGCGTTCCAGAAGCTGACGATGTGAACATCACACGCAACAACATCGAAGATAACTTCGCAGCATTCAACTTTACTCAAGCAAGCGACATCGCGCATTACGAAAAACTTCTTAAAGAAGGCTTCAACGTAATCAGCCAAGCGCTAGCAAAAGTAGACCAAATCTTTGTTGATACCAAATTTGAGTTTGGCTACGTCAACGATGCTCAAGGCAAAGAAAAGCTTATCTACATGGACGAAGTCGGTACTCCAGATTCATCTCGCATTTGGGATACTCAGGAATATAACAACGGCAACATCGTTGAGAATTCAAAAGAAGGCTTCCGTCAGTTCTTGCTTAACTACTTCCCTGATGCCGACATTCTTTTGAATAAAGAGCGTATGCCAGAACGTGAAGCATTGGCTCGTGACAATGAACTTCCACTGGATTCTCTAATGTCTCTGTCTCGCACTTACCTTGATATCGCAGCGAAAATCACAGGTGCGGAGATCGTACTGAGCGAAAATCCTAAGCAAGAGATCATCGATGTACTGCGCGCTGACTATGGTCTAATCGACTAGTCGCTTAATTGCTAATTGCTTAATCGCTTAATCTCAAAATAAAAAGCTCGAAAGCTAATAAGCTCGTAGACTCAAGTTTTAGATACTAAAAGGGCCTCAATATTTGAGGCCCTTTTTACGTGTACGTTTTTACTATTCCTCGAGAGAGATTATAGGCGAGCTGAAGTTACAGCTTAATCGTGAACTCTTCTCCAGAATTACCCGCAATCACTAAATGACTGCGCGATTCAATATACTCGATCTGCTCTTCTTCAAGTGAATATGGCATCACCACTTTGAGCTCATTGATCCCTTCCAGCTTAGCGAGCTTGAGTAAGGTAACAATGTTCGACTCATCACTTTTACGCGTCGACATTGATTTCAATGCCATCTGCCATAAACGATCCTCTGGGGTGCCCAACTCTTTAATGCTATCTCGCCAGACGGTACTGAACACTGGCGCAATTGTGGTGAGTGCTTCCAGAAAAGTCCATTTTTTACTGCATGAGGCGCCAAGAAATGTTGTGTAATCGAACTCTACACGCGTCTCTTCCTGTTTATCCATGATGTCCCCCGACACTTTGGCAACACAATATACTCAATATCTATCAACTCTTTCTTTATAGCAATAGGATATAGAAGAATAGTCTTTTATGACCTTTTGATTGGTTAAAAAGGCATATAAAAATCAAACTTGTAACAAAATAAGCACTGAAAAATCATATATGCATCTATTTGATTAATATTTTAGAGATAAAACTTATCCATCTATTTGATATCAATTATTCGACTCGCTTTTTTGAACTGAATACGCCAACCAGACCATGTCGGTAGCTCCCAACGTTTTGGCGATAACTTTCGGCTACCCGACTGATAATGGACGTAAATCAGCTTTCTTGCGGGCAAGTATTCAACATCGAGTTGCAAGTCGGCAAGGCTCAATGCAAACGGGTATTTTTCCGAAAATTCTGAGTAGAGCCAAGTTGGAATGCCATCGAACGGTATGTCTGCATGATCGAACATTTCCAATTCGCTGACATCAGTAACACCTAGTACTTCAAGCTGCTCTATAAACCATAGCTCAAAGTTAATGTTCTCAATTTCTGGTGTGTATTTAGTTTGTTCATCGAGACCAAGTTTCACATACAACTGCCAGTGTTTGATTTCTTGAGTGCGAGCCTTTGCAAAACCGGGAAGCTGCTCTCCATTTAACACAAGGTCGACGATAGGTTTTAACGATAGTTGCCCTTCAGCGGCGACGAGTTTGGTTGTAATCGTGCGGCCTGCGTACACCAATGCCATCTCGGTAAAAACACCATCATCATTCACAACGGTTTCGCCTTGCTCCCACTCTCCTAGTTCAGCATCAATGAGAAGCTCAAGAGGAATGGGTGTCGTGACCGTCGCTAAGGTCAGTGTTTGCTTAACGCCTCTTCCCGGCAAGCTGTGAGTATCCAACACCAACATCGCTTGTGCATTATCAGGGAAACGGTTCTGACGACCGAGCACCACTTCTAAAACACCATTGGCAAAGGCTTCTTTCCTTTTCAGTCGGCGCACAAACACCAGTTCAGGATGCAGATTCACAATGGTCTTGAGCAATTCAATGCGTTGGAAACGTGACGCGACTTCTAGCTGAGGAAGTTCAAATACCTCCCGCATTTGCTTCGCCAATCCTTGAGCTTCATTCAGAGCCTGTTGGTCGATGTCTAAATGCGGATATTCTCGACCGCGCACAATCTGAATCAACAGGCTTAAATCACACCCTTCCTTCTCTTGTTGCGCGAGCGCTTCAAGATGTTCTGCATTGTTTGGTAACTGATACAAGCGAGCAGGAACGGACAGCGCCGCAGTGAGATCAACCATCGCCTCTTTTAATGCTTTGGTTTTGATTCGAGTAACGATATCGGCATACAAAGCATCAATCGGCAACGGATACAGCTTTTTACCATGCTCGGTAACTTGATGGTCGGCGTTAATCGCTTCCATCGTCAGCAAGGTTTGAGTTGCACTGTTGAGTGATTTCTCTGGAATAGGGTCAAGGAAGGACAAGCTCTCAAGCGGAGATCCACAACATGCTGCGGCCAACATAGGTTCGGTCAGCTCTTCACGCTGCAATTCAGGCGGTGTGACTAACTCTAACGCCGCATGCTCTCCATATAGACGCACACAAACGCCGTCCATTACCCTACCCGCGCGGCCAGCTCGTTGTTTGGCACTCGCTCGTGATATGGATTTAAGCATCAGTGTGGTTCTGCCATTACGCTGAACGGTGCGTCTCTCTAATCCTGAATCTATCACCACGCCAATGTCAGGAATGGTTAATGAGGTTTCTGCAACGTTAGTCGCAAGGATGACCTTTCTCAAACCATTACCTTCAGTATGGATATTCCGACCCGATAACGCTGAATCTCGCTCTGTATCACTGACCGACGCATGCAATTTAACAACTTGGATATCTGGATTTTTCGCTAAGGCTTGTTCGCATTGCACGATCTCTTTTTTACCCGGTAGAAAAACCAACATATCGCCAGAAGAAGCGATCAACTGATGATTAACTTCTTCCACGATACGCTGCTCTAGATGTCGGATATCAGGCAGTGTTCTGGATTCATTCGCTCTGTGCTCAATCTCAACTTGATAGGTTCTCCCTTCACAGCTTATGCGATTCGCATCCAAATAATGAGCAAGGCGTTCACCCTCAATGGTTGCTGAAGTGATCACCAAACGATGGCTCGCTTTTTGTTTCAGAATCGCCACCAGCAGATCAATGTCCCAGCGCCTCTCGTGAAACTCATCCACCACGATCACATCAAAACTAGCTAATCCATCTTCTGATAACCAACGCAGCGCGATACCGGGCGTCACAAAAACAACGTTAGTTTGCTCGTTGTATTCCGACTCAAGCTTAATCGCATAGCCCACTTTGCTACCCAACTTCTCGCCTGATCGCTGCGCGAGATATTTAGCCAGTGATGTACACGCGATGCGTCTTGGCTCCACCACTAACACTCGTCCATATTGAGAGGCCCAAAGTGGCAGGCGCGTTGATTTACCTGATCCGGTTTCCGCCTCTACGACAAGGTGAGAATTAGCGATTTGTTCGTGGAATACGTTTTGATAAGCATCGATGGGAAGTAATGACATAAAATGGCGAGTAGCGAAAAAGTGTGAGCAAAGTATAACGAATTATCGTGTTGAAATTCGATAAGTGTGGGACAGAGGTAAGAATATCATTTTGTTTGCTCAGATCGCGGAGAAACTATTTACAATTGAATAACTAAACCGTTATCATTTTTTAGTTACCCTTTCTCCCATATTAGGCATCCAATGAACAACGATAAACGCCCTCTATATATCCCTTATGCTGGTCCTGCTCTACTAAGTACACCTCTTCTAAACAAAGGCAGCGCATTCTCTGCTGAAGAGCGCAGTTCTTTCAACCTTGAAGGCTTGTTACCGGAAACGACCGAAACAATCCAAGAGCAAGTAGGACGTGCATACAAGCAATATTGTAACTTCGAAAGTGATATGGATAAGCATATCTACCTTCGTAACATCCAAGACACTAATGAAACACTTTTTTATCGTTTAGTTCAAAACCACATTTCTGAAATGATGCCTATCATTTACACGCCAACGGTTGGCGCAGCATGTGAGAACTTCTCAAATATTTACCGTCGTGGCCGTGGTCTGTTTATCTCATACCCGAACCGCGATCGTATCGATGACCTACTGAACAATGCGACAAACCACAACGTTAAAGTTATCGTGGTTACGGATGGTGAGCGTATTCTTGGTTTGGGAGACCAAGGTATCGGTGGCATGGGTATTCCAATTGGTAAGCTAGCACTGTACACAGCTTGTGGCGGTATCAGCCCAGCTTACATGCTACCTATCGTGCTCGATGTGGGTACAAACAACCCTCAACGTCTTGCAGACCCAATGTACATGGGCTGGCGTCACCCTCGTATCACAGGTGCTGACTACGATGCATTTGTTGAAGAGTTCATCCAAGCGGTTCAACGCCGTTGGCCTGATGCACTAGTTCAGTTCGAAGATTTCGCACAAAAGAACGCAATGCCACTGCTTGAGCGTTACAAAGATCGCCTCTGTTGTTTCAACGATGACATCCAAGGCACAGCAGCCGTAACGGTTGGTTCTCTACTTGCAGCATGTAAAGCAGCAAACAGCAAACTGTCAGATCAGCGTATCACCTTCTTAGGTGCGGGTTCTGCAGGTTGTGGTATTGCTGAAGCTATCATTGCCCAAATGGTGTCTGAAGGTATCAGCGATGCACAAGCTCGCTCTCAAGTTTACATGGTTGACCGTTGGGGTCTGCTACAAGAAGGCATGCAAAACCTGCTTGATTTCCAACAGCGTCTGGTTCAAACCAACGAAAACACCAAAGACTGGGAAAGCGATGGCACTGGTTTCTCTCTACTAGACGTAGTTCGCCACGCGAAACCAACCGTATTGGTTGGTGTGTCTGGTGCTCCAGGTCTATTCAGCAAAGAAGTCATCAAAGAGATGAACCTACACAGTGAACGCCCTATCGTGTTCCCACTGTCGAACCCAACAAGCCGTGTTGAAGCGACGCCAAACGACATTATTCGTTGGACTGATGGCCAAGCACTTGTTGCGACAGGTAGCCCATTTGAGCCAGTCGTTCACAACGGCACAACTTACCCAATCGCTCAGTGTAACAACAGCTACATCTTCCCAGGTATTGGCCTTGGTGTATTGGCTGTGAATGCTTCACGCATCACTGACGAAATGCTAATGGAATCAAGCCGTGCACTTGCTACGTGTTCTCCACTAGCAATCAATGGCACAGGTGCTCTACTTCCACCATTGGAAGAGATCCACACGGTATCTAAGAAAATTGCTCTTGCGGTAGGTAAAAAGGCGATTGAACAGGGCGTTGCTCTAGAGATCACTGAAGAAGCACTGCAACAAGCGATTGACCAGCACTTCTGGCAGCCAGTTTACCGTCGCTACAAGCGCACGGCATTCTAATAAAGCGTACTGCGCTTGGAATAAAGAGCGTTAACGACTCTTATATGAGCCTCTGCAATTGCAGGGGCTTTTTTCTTTAAACTGTCTTGTCTTTTTAACTGATTTTTCTCATTTTTATTTGGTATTATCGAGCACTCAAAAATTAATGCTCAGTGAAAGGACCATACCGAGAGTGAAATTTGATTCTCACATTATCCGTAGCTACATAAAAAAAGCTTACAAAAAACTGCAAGGTTTTCTGTTTGGCGCTTTCCTCGTGTTCTTAGTAGGCAGCGCTGCGGTTATTGCGATCGATTATTGGGTTTCATGGCAAGCGGAAGATCGCATCATCTACGATATAGATGAAGTGCCCGAGCTTGAGGTCGCCGTTGTGCTTGGCACGAGCAAATATTTGGGTCGAACACTCAACGACTATTATAAGCACCGAATCGAAGCCGCGATTGAGCTGTTCGACCGTGAAAAAGTCGACCAGTTTCTGTTAAGTGGTGATAACGCTCATCGCTCTTACAATGAGCCGTGGACGATGAAACGCGACTTGCTGAAAGCGGGTGTACCCGATGAACGCATTAACCTCGATTACGCAGGCTTTAGAACCTTAGACTCGATTGTTCGCGCTAAAAAGATCTTCGACACCGACAACTTCCTGATCATTACTCAGAAATTCCACTGTGAAAGAGCACTATTTATCGCTAATTCTTACGATATTCATGCACAATGTTTAGCGGTTTCAGGCCCTACTCATCATTCAGGCACCTCTATCCGTTTGCGTGAAGTTTTTGCGCGTACCAAAGCCTTCTTAGATTTGTATATTATGGGGACAACGCCAAAGTTCCTTGGACCTAAAGAGCCCATTCAATCGAGTCCAAAACCGGAATCATTTCCGATTCCAAACCCTATGACTGACCCCTCTGTAAACCCTGTTGTAGATCCTACAACAAACCCTATTGCAGACCCAGCAGAGACAGATGTGTAGAAAACTACACATTTTGAATTTGTTGCCTCACATTTCCCCACTGTTACACAAAAACACACCAACACGCCTTTATTAACTTAAGTAACATTCTCCCAACAAAGTCTGACCCTACATCAAGCTATATACCTCGAAAATAATAAGCACGACTCAATGAAGTCGTGCACCAATAAAACGAGGATAACAAAAGGAGCGTCTTATGACGGCACTTGTTACTACACTGAAACACTGGTTGTTCACCCGCAACAGCATGATATTAATTGGTAATTTCACGCTATTCGCACTCTTGCTCAACACCCTTCCTTTCGAATCACAAGTCAATACTGGTTTGAGTATTCTCGTGTTCGTTGCGGTTCTATGGTTAACCGAAGCTATTCATGTCAGCATCACCGCTCTGCTCGTTCCACTCTTGGCTGTCTTGTTTGGTGTGTTCAATACGCCCGCAGCGCTGGCTAACTTTTCAAACCCGATCATCTTCTTATTCATGGGTGGCTTCGCATTAGCAGCTGCACTGAACAAGCAAGAGCTAGATAAAGCGATAGCTGACAAAGTGCTGCTGATAGCAAAAGGCAGAATGTCGGTCGCTGTGTTCATGTTGTTCGGTGTGAGTGCGGGTCTATCAATGTGGATCTCAAACACAGCCACCACAGCAATGATGCTTCCTCTTGTTCTTGGCATCATGAACAAGGTTGACCAAAGTGAAGACCGCAACACGTACGTGTTCGTACTGCTGGGTATCGCTTACTGTGCATCGATTGGTGGTATCGCAACCTTAGTGGGTAGCCCACCGAACGCAATTGCGGCGGCAGAAGTTGGCTTGAGCTTCACAGAGTGGATGGCACTTGGCCTACCAATCTCAATGATCTTACTGCCAATCGCGATGATTATTCTTTACGTGATGACTAAGCCGAAGCTTGACCACAAATTCGAGCTAGACCATGCCCCAGTTGAATGGACAAACAGCAAGAAAATCACACTGTCTATCTTCCTTCTAACCGTAACGCTTTGGATATTCGGTAAACCAATCAACGCAATGATTGGCGGATTCTCTAAATTTGATAGCTTGGTAGCGATTGGCGCAATTGTACTGCTTGGCGCTTCTAGAGCGGTGGAATGGAAAGACGTCGAGAAGACAACGGACTGGGGTGTTCTTATCCTGTTCGGTGGCGGTATCTGTTTAAGTAACATTCTGAAAGCGACAGGAACCAGCGTATTCCTAGCACACTCACTAAGCGGATTTTTAGAAACAGCTGGCGTACTGCTTACGATTCTAGCCGTGGTAGCGTTCGTGGTATTCCTAACGGAATTTGCGAGTAACACAGCGAGTGCAGCACTTCTGGTGCCAGTATTCGCAACCATCGCTGAAGCACTTGGTATGTCGCCAGTTATCTTGTCTGCTCTGATCGCTGTCGCTGCATCTTGTGCCTTCATGCTTCCTGTTGCAACACCACCAAACGCAATCGTGTTTGGCTCGGGTCACATCAAGCAGAAAGAGATGATGCGAATCGGTATGGTGTTGAACCTAGTTTGTATCCTAGTTCTGACTCTGTTCGCTTGGATCTTCTGGTAAACACTAACGTTCTATAAGCGCATGCTTACAGGAATGCTCCCCTAAACTGGTTGAACTTCCCCCGGTTCAACCAAGACAAAAATGCCCGTTCAGCGTAAGCAAGCACTGAACGGGCATATAAAAACAAGAAACGCTTTCCCTTTTGGTGGCCCCGCGCCACCTTTTTTGTTTTGGCTTTTGGGAGAAGAACCATAAAAACGCCACACGTCACATATGCACGTGTGGCTTATAAACTCATCAAAACAATTTTCAGATTAGTGACTCAAGATCACCTGGTTTCGACCTGAATGCTTTGCTTGATATAAAGCTTCATCAGCGCGAGCAATGGTCTCTGTCACTCGCTCTTGCTTCATCTCGGCAACACCGATACTGCATGTCAGCGGATCGCCATGAACCCAAAGGTGCTGGCTAACCAATAATCGAATGCGTTCAGCTTTTATCTGCGCCTCTCCGGCTTCGGTCTCAGGGCAAAAAACAATGAACTCTTCACCACCCCATCTCACCAACTTGTCGGTAGCGCTGATCGAACTGCCCACCACCATGCTGAACTCGCGTAAAATATGGTCACCCATTTGATGTCCGTACTTGTCATTTACACTCTTGAAGTAGTCGATATCGAGATACAACATACCCAGCTTGCCATGTCCTTGCTTCACATGTTGTGACTGCATTTTCAACCAATCACGAATCGCGTGGCGGTTTAGTATTCCGGTTAACTCATCACGATGGGCCATCTCTGAAAATTCAAAATTCTGTTCTCTCAGTGCGCGATTGACGTTCTTTAAGTGGTGATGTCTTTTCTCTGCGATCACCATGCGTTTTCTTGAACGGTTTAACTCTGACAGCAAGAATACGGTGCCCGTCCCCACCCACACAAACAGTAGGATCATGAACAAGCTTTCTGCGGTGATATACGAACCTTCGAACTCAATACTGCGGATGACGATTCTGTGGTGACCGAGTTTCGCTCCAGACGCAGTAGCAAACTCAACCATATTCACATTCGAAAATTCAGGGGCCGAATGCTCTAACGCAATGTCGTTGTCAGCCAGCCACCATGTCATCACTTGCAGATTTTTGATCGGGATTTCAATCACACCACCATCGACTCCTGGAGAAAACTCCATCCCGTTGTACTTATGTGTGTACTCGTCATCGGGAACAGAATAAGCAGGATTGTAGTTGCGTAGGTAAGTTCTCAAACGGCCACGAGAGTCCGCTTCCGCATGGTAATCAATATTCACTCTAAAGGTGTGATACTGGGAGAGATCAAGGCCTTCGGTAATGTCTGGATTGATACGAATCGATAGGCCGCAATAAGGCCAAGGATACTCCGACTCTTTAAGTTCACAGTCGAGAATATACTGCCCATTTTCGTATGATAATTGGGATGTACTGACGCCCCTATCAACTCGATCGCTGGTCGCGATAAATTCATATTTATCAGGGGTTATTGCTGTTATCACACGATTTCCGCTCACACGGTAATACTGCACAATGGCAAGCGTTGCGATAACGAGAAAGATAACAATCTTATGGATCCACTTCACGTCTAAGCTTCCGGCTTAAGATCCCTATAGTTGGGATTTCACGATAAAAAACAAATCAGGTAAATTAGTGATCTTAATACCAATAAATCACTAAAAAACGTTATATCACGCCCGAACAAAATGTCATACTATATTTTTATGCATGTATTTGCCGTTAATTATTCACGGCGAGAATCAAGTAATATTGCGTATAAAAACAGGCTCTATTTGTTATACTCATCGCATAATCATCGTTAACCGTACTGCCTGCTCACAGCGCAATCGAGTCGACGAAATAATAATCAAAATACAACGAGTAATGTCATGTCTTTATTAGCAAAAGGAACACTCAGAAAGATGAGTGCTTCCCTTGATGGCGCGGTTACCTACCGTTTGCCTGTAGGCGAAGAGTTTGTAGAGCTAAACCCTCTGATTGGTAAAACCATCAACCTCACTCACACCGGCAATATTTTTTGCTGCTCATGTGGTAAGAAAACTAAGAAGAGCTACTCTCAAGGCCACTGTTTTGTGTGCATGAAAAAGCTAGCAAGCTGCGACATGTGCATCATGAAGCCAGAGACTTGTCACTACGATGAAGGCACGTGTCGCGAGCCTCAATGGGGTGAAGAGAACTGCATGGTTGATCACTTCGTTTACCTATCAAACACATCAAGCCTAAAGGTGGGTATCACTCGTCATACTCAAATCCCTACCCGTTGGATTGACCAAGGCGCGACTCAAGGTTTGCCTATCTTGAAGGTAAAAACACGTCAGATCTCTGGCCTGATCGAAGTTGAGTTAGCGAAGCACATTGCTGACAAAACCAACTGGCGCACGCTGCTAAAAGGCGATGGCGACGATATGGAGTTGGTAGAAAAAGCCAAAGAACTATTGCCATTGGTTGAGGATAAAATCCAAGAGATCAGAGCAAGGTTTGGTGACGATGCAATCGAGATTCTGAGCGAAAACATCACTTCACTGAGCTACCCGGTTGAGCAGCACCCAGTGAAGATTGTATCGCACAACTTTGATAAGAATCCTGAAGTGACAGGCGTACTTCAAGGCATTAAAGGCCAATACCTTATCCTAGATACAGGTGTGATTAACATCCGTAAATTTGGTTCTTACGAAGTGGAAGTGTCTGCATAACTTGTAGAACTTAAACGTTTCTTATAGTTAGAAGCGCTTAGTGAATAGCCAAAAAATAAAATGCCCTCAAGTGATGACTTGAGGGCATTTTTCGTTGTCGATCCTATTCGCTTTCGATGACGATTTTAGGCGTTAGAGCGCAACCACATCTCCGTCTACACAATTCTTGCCGTTGGCTTTCGCGCGATAGAGAGATTGATCGGTTAAATTCACGAGTGCATCAATCGTGACACCGTCTTCACAGGCTTGGCTATCACTGATTCCGATACTGACACTCGAATTAAATCGTAACTGTTCATCAATCTTAAATTCGGTTTGATTAAACTGCTCTCGGATCTGATCAGACACTTGACGCGAAATCTGAGGCGACGCATTAGGGATAAATACAATGAACTCTTCACCGCCCCATCGACCTGCGACACCGCCCACAGCCTCAACATTACGCTTAGTAATATCAGCCAATGCGCAAATTACCTCGTCACCCACCATGTGCCCGTAGGTATCATTGATCGATTTGAAGTCATCGATATCAAGCAGCATACACACTAAGTGAGTCTCAGAGACAAGGTGCTCTCTCAGCCACTCATAAATCGCCCTACGGTTAAGCAAATCCGTCATTTCATCGTAATTCGCTTGGTGTACCAACTGCTTTTCCAGCATCACCTTTTGAGTCACATCTTCGAGCACAACCTGAACGGCTGGCTGACCTTTCCAAGTAATCGCATTGTCGTAAATATTGAAGAACCGATGAACGCCGTCAAAGCCAATGTTTTCAACCACGGTACTAGTACCTGACAACTCCCCTGATACGATCGCGTGATAGTGCTTGCTGATGCCATCGGCATTCTGTTTTGGTACCAGTTCAAGGATAGAGTCCAGCTCTAATACTTGCTCGATGGAAGCCGCGCCTTGCATGTTGACCCAAGATTGATTAACCATCAGCGGCTTGAAATCTCGGTGAACCAAGATGCCCTGCCCAGATTGCATGATCATGTCGTGATACATCTTATCTTGCTCACGCACCGCATTTTGCAGCTGAATCGCAGGGGAAAGATCGATCACTGTGACTTGCAGTGCAGGTCTTCCCTGCCACTCCGTCACATGGTCGATAGAAAACACGGTGAACTCTCTGCCATTGCGATCAACATTGGTATAGGTGTGAACCTGAGGGTCGCGTTGACCACTGACCGTTTCAAGGTAATTTTGATAGGCGAGAACATGATAATCTTCTGAGATTAGATCTAGAAAGCTATCGATATTAGAAAGTAGTTCTTCGGGCGATTGGTATCCATAGATGCGAGCATAGTTAGCGTCAACACTCACTACATTCATATCTTGAATAGTTATTACACCGTACGTGGATTCGAAATTTATTGAAGACATTGCCAACTCCGCACTCTAGCTACACTTCATAAACTGGAGCATAACAACACATCCTGCCAACGCTTCCACACAATCTATCACGCGCTAGGGACATTAATATGCCATCTAGTATATCGTACTGTTGCGGCCTTCTCTACAACTCAATTGCTAACACGAGTTAGTAAAAGTAGACAAGCATCTCAATCCCATTATTCGCGTCAAAAAACAGAAATAGATAACCTATACCAATGTAACCATTATCTTTTTCTACTTTTGGCCTTGAACTGATGAAAGAATCCGCTCCCAACCACTTCAAATCCTGTTCGCTATTCTTTTAAACCTGCGCACTATTCTTTAAACCTACGAACTATTCATTCCAATCAGAGAAATATGAGACTAAGAAGTCGATAGCTAACCGTGCTCTCTGTGGAAGAAAACGACGGTTCTGATAAACAATCCAACTGCTTGTGCCCGCTCCCCAATACTCTTCTAACACAGGGACGAGTTTTCCATTGCTAAGACTGCCATTGAAACTGCTTTTAGGAAGATAAACGATGCCAAGCCCCTCTTCACATGCTTTCAGTACTGCGCTCGAATTGTTACTGCGCCAGCGTCCATGTACTCGCACTGCATTTAACGGTTTGCCCTCTTTCTCAAATAGCCACTGATCACTGTTGGCGATAATACAGCTGTGCATTTTTAACTGCTCTGGATGAGTAGGCGAACCAAATTGCTCTATATAGTCTTTACTGGCTGCAGCCGCCATTGGACGATCGACCAACTTTCTTGCCACCAGCCCTGAATCGTCTAATCGACCATAACGAATGGCAAAGTCGATACCATCTTCGATGAAGTTCACCATCTTAGTATTGAAGTTCATTTCTATGGTGAGCTCAGGATGATCTTTAGCAAACTCCATCATCGCCGCTGCGACATGATTTTCTGCAAAGGCTCCTGCCGCACTCACACGCAAAGTACCGCTAAGCTGAGTCTGCTGAGAAGTCACTTGCTCGTTCGCTTGCTGAAGCCCAATGACCAAATCTCTACACTGCTGATAATAGGTGTGACCCGATTCGGTCAGGCTCACCATTCGTGTAGAGCGAGCAAGCAGTGCCACACCCACTCTCTCTTCTAGCCTTGAGACTTGGCGGCTTACATGACTGGTACTGCAACCCAGTTGTTTTGCTGCTGCAGAAAAGCCGTGACATTCGGCTACCGCAACAAACTCATTAATACCTTCAAAGCTATCCATACTTCACCTGTTAACGTCTAACGAATTCACATCTGACTATTGCTATATAGCAATAATGTTTTGCCTATTCGGCATATTATCACCTAATCAGTTTGGAACTAGTATTAGATACAACAAGGCGGCGATAGCTAAGTAACAACGCGATACCTAGCGCCTAACGAAAAGCTTCAGTGCTTAACGAAAAGCGTCAGCACCTAAATAAAAAAAACAGCAGCTCAAAGGGACGAATCATGAAAAAAATACTAATACCTGTAACTAACCACGCAACACTAGGCGATACAGATCAAGCGAATGGTACTTATGCGCCTGAACTGACTCATGCTCTCAAAGAGATCATTGCTGCGGGTTTTGAGTACGACATCGCGTCTATCAAGGGTGGTAAAGGCCCATTGTACGGAACCGATATTGAAGGGGATTCAGTAAACGCTGAGATCTTGGCTGATGATGACTTCCAGAACCGTATCAATAACACGATTCCTGTAAACCAAATTAACGTAGAAAGCTACGACGCTATCTTCTACCCAGGTGGTTTCGGTTTGCTTTCAGACCTAGCAACCAACGAGCAATTCGCTGCTATTGCGGCAAAGCATTATGAAGATGGTGGTATTGTCGCGGCAGTATGTCACGGCCCTGCGGCGCTGCTTCCGATTGTTCTGAGCAACGGCGAGAAGCTACTAAGCTCTAAATCGGTGACTGGCTTTACACGTGAAGAAGAGATCGACTTTGGCACCATCAACGACATTCCGTTCCTACTGGAAGAGTCTCTTGCTCGCAGCGCAGCGCGTTTCAACAAGGTTCAACCTTGGCAAGAGCTTGTGATTGTTGATGAGCGAGTGATTACTGGCCAAAACCCAACCAGCGCGCACGCTGTAGGTGCAACTCTGGTTAAGCACCTGTCTTAGTTAAATCAAGGGCTTATTCGAATAACTGGCGTTGTTCAAATAAGCTCAATCAAATAAAAAGAGCATGCTTCCTACTCAATACTCTTGAGAAAAGCATGCTCTTTTTTCGATCTAAAGGCACAAACAGCAAAGGCAAGTGACTTCTTATTAATTACTTCTTGCTAATGGCTTCTCGCTAATTACTTCGCAAGATCCCTTCAAGCACATTGAACAGCAAGTCGATCTCTTCAATCGAGTTGTAATGCATACAACCAATACGCACCACGCCCTGCTCTTCAATACCCAACTGTTTCACCAAACCTAATGCGTAGAAATGTCCGTTCCACACACAGATATTATGTTCACCCAGCTTCTTGGCGATGAACTCTGGAGAATGGTTTTCAAAGGTAACCGCAAAGGTTGGCGTTCTTAGGTTCGAATCAAACTCTGTTTTCCCGTAAAGCTTTGCCCCTTCAAGATCAGACAAGCGTTTAAGGAAGTACTCACTGAGCTGGCTTTCATGCTTATTATAAAGCGCGTAGCTTTGCTCTAAACGAGAACGCAATGAGTCGATTGGCTCACCGAATTGCGCCAAGTAATCTACCGCCGCAATCACACCTGCAAGGCCTTCAAAGCTTTGCGTACCTGTTTCAAAACGGCCTGGGCCGATATTGGTTGCAGGCTCTACCTTGTAAGGCTTTAACGTGTGTAGCCATTGAGGTGCAACATAAGCAATGCCCACATGCGGGCCAAAGAACTTATAAGCTGAGCACGCTAAGAAATCACAATTCAGTTGCTGAACATCGATCAAGTGATGCGGTGCGTAATGTACGGCATCGACATAAACCTGCGCACCATGCTGATGTGCAAGTTCAATAACTTTTGCCATGTCGACAATAGAGCCTGTCGTGTTCGAAGCAAATGTCACCGCGACAAGCTTGGTTTTCTCGTTAAGCAGCGACTCAAAGTGCGCCATGTCTAGGCTGCAATCCGACTCGTCTACACGAACTTGGCGAACAATCGCGCCTTTGTCGTCTGCCGCTTGCTGCCAGCTCGATACATTTGAGTAATGGTCTAACGCCGTGACGATAACTTCATCGCCCTCTTTCCAATCGCGGCTGATCGCACGGCTAAGCTGAAACGTCAGCGAGGTCATGTTGGCACCAAACACAACATTGCCAGAAGATTCAGCATTCAGTAACGCTTGCACCGACTCTCGTGCTTGCTGCATCAAGCCTGTCGTTTTCTGGCTAGAAAAATAGTGCCCACCTAGGTTTGAATTGAAATGCCCAAGGTATTCCGTCATTGAAGCTAAAACATTCTCAGGCACCTGAGACCCACCCGGACCATCAAAAAAGGTCACAGGCTTGCCGTTATGATATTGGCCTAACGCGCTAAACTGTTGGCGCACATCATTAAGAGTGAAGGACATTGCGCGCATCCTTAGCCGTTAATACAAACACATCCATGTAGCCCATCTCGCCGTGGTCTATGGTACGAATCGGTTGTGCATTATGCCAAAGCTTACTATCAGCAAGCATTGCCACTTCGCCATCACCTAACACTTTTCTAAAGAATGGTGCTTCATGTGAATCTTGGTACAGCATGATTTCGCCACCAACAATGTTATGACGGTTCACACCAATTAACGCGATGTGGTCGAAGCCATCTTGGTGCACGCCTTCAGGCGCAACCTGTGTCTCTTCAAAAATGGCGGCGATGCGGATTTGATGGATTTCGATTTCTTGTCCGTCTTCAAGCCCGTTGGTTTCAATAAACAGTTCACACATCTCTTGCATGCCTTGGCTGCTTAGAATTGGTGCTTCAATCGGCTCGAACTGACGAACAACATCACCTTGAAAGTGATTAATGTTTTCAGACTGAACAAAGTTATGTTTGTCTAGCTCAACGACTTGTCCATTACTGAATTGAACCACCGAGTACCTTCTCAATCGAAACTGGCCATCCGCATGCTCTGTACTTGGTAGCTTAGAGAATGAAGGTGACAACTCCTCAACTGCGTGGTTACTGAGGTGGGTAATATGTAGGGTATTTTCGTGAGCATGTAACATCATCGACTCCTTAATGATTGTTAATTTACTTTCGATATTTAACGTTTTGTTTACATAAAGGATACTTGAAGATCTTGTCAAATCAACATTAAACAATCATTTATCCCGTCAGAAATAATAATTCAGATAGTAAAACTAACTTTAAATTCAAAAGCAGTGCATAACACCAGAATAAAAGATGACCAACTCTTAAAACTAGCACACTCCACTAGCTAGTTATAAATCCCTGCAAATTTAAATTTAACGATATTATAAACTAGCAAGCTATGTTTCATATTGTGTCAGCCCTTTCCCTTTAATACGCCAGCCTCCTTGCCTGAGTTCAGGCATCACACTCGCCATCATTCATTTCTATGCTTTTGCACCGCGAAATACGACCTACCTATCAATTGCCAAACTATTGATTATTTACACAACAAACTGAAATTGGTTAATTTATGAGTACGCCAGAAACCAAACGCCTTTGCTTGCGCGTCTGGAACAGGTCGAGTTCGGGGGGAACTCGGCCGCCCTCAAATGGCTCATTTCTTTTAAAAGCGCAACTTGATAGTTCTTTTAGTCTCGAAAATGTTTGAAGTGGAATGTTACGGGTGGGATTTGATCAGTGGTATATTAAAACCTGAGCATGAAGCATTTGAAATCAACGAGAACGATGGATTTAGTTTCTAGATAAGTTACACATGTATACAAGCGTCAGGCGCTCTTCCCTATGCCCCCAAACGTTTCAGGAGCCACAGTAAAACCCATAGGATTAGCTAATGAACAAGTACGAGTAATCCTCAGTAGTTGCAGAGTTTGCAACACCCCCTACATGTCCCAATTGTCCAACAGCCTGTTGGAAAAATTTTAATACCTAAATTTTGCAAGAGGGTCTTGCAAAAATGCGAAACAAGTTGTTTCGTAAATCGTCGTTGCCCCGAAACACGCTAGCAACAGGTAAGAAAACCTTACCTGCTGCTTCATCTTTCCCCCTAAATGTTTTAGACAACATCTCGATATCTTCAGAATTTGCGATGGTGATCAGTGTTGAAATATTTATTATTCATATAATGTAAACAACCTTAAATTGGATAAACATAAGCAAATGAAATCATTAGTAAAAGCCTCTACACTTACGTTAATCGCATTATCAACAATCTCTGGTTGTGTAACAATCCCCTCTTCCCAAACGGAGCGCGGCCTTGAGTACGCTGCCCCTTTTCAAAGCTTCAACTATACCAAAAAGGGAGAAACCATCACTCATAGCGAAGCCATGCAGGTAATGTCACTTTATTCGCGTCAAAGCCCAACTAGATATAACAATTTGGATGACTTCAGTAACAAAAATCACAATGTCTTTTTAAGTGCAACTCAAGTTGGTGTCGCTGCTGGTACTTTCACCTCTGCATTCAACCCTTTTCAAGCAACTACTCGACTAATTGGTTTGCAAGCTACTAAGTCTTCTATGACAAAGAAATACAAAAAGAATGTTCTCATTAGTATCGTTCCTAAAAATGACATGAGCCTTCTTGAGTTAGAAAGTGCCGTACATAAAGCTCATACAGCTCAGTTACAAGTTGCTTCTAACGCCTACAAAGATGCTGGGTTCAACCCTGTAACTTTAGTGGATGGTAAAGATATAAATTGGAATAGAATCTATCCTTTGACATATGTTGCACCGCTAAATAATGATAAAACCGCTCTCTGTGCCTCTCAGTACGACTATCAGAGTATGAAAGACAAGGCAGGTGCAACTTCAGGTCATGAAGAATCAAAAGATTGTTATGCTTACACATCTTACTGGGCTCAATATTACTATGGAGCAGACAACAACAATTCTTACTCAGAAGTAGTTCCTAAAAAGGGTGATTTCATTGTAGTACATACAGTTCTACCTGATGTATTCCCTGTATCTAAAATTAAATCCGACGAAGAAGGAATGTACTTGTATCAGCCGTCCTTCTATTGGTTAAACTCATACAATCTAAGCCAGATGGCTAAGAATCAAATGAATGTACTAATGGACTATGCAAATAAAGGTGAATTCTCGGAGGTTCCAAGAGTTCTTAAATTGAATGCTCGAACGGAATTGATGTTCGGTACTAATTAAATCGAGTAGGAGGAGGCCTTCTGGCCTCTATCCTCTCACACTACCGTACAAGCGTGAGCCGTATGACTCCTAATATAGTGACTCATACCCATCTCACCGTAACATTTGAGTGGCATAGCATGATTTACCGGTGCCGTTAACGCCAACCGCCATAAACCTTTATCTGACATTGCTAGCTTCCACGCACTTCGCTCTGTTACACCTTGTCGCTATGGCAGTGCCTGCGTTTGTGTTGCTTCAAGCGGTAGTATCTTAAACGACGCCGCATCCACTCATCTTAGCGCTGTATGGCACTTTGACTTGTGGCGAGTTTGAAGTGGTGTTGCCAGCCTCGTAGGGATTGAGTTAACTCTGTGATTAACACCTCTAACTCTTGACCTCTATTTCGGATCGTTATTCCACGTGCTCGCTTCTTCATTTGAGCTTGTGCCGATTCTTATATATTGATTACTAATTTAGGAAAGTCACTGACACGCTTCTGTCCAAAAATGAGCTATGTGTAAATGAAAGGCGGTTGCCCCGAGTTTTAATGTTGCATATCATTAACAATGAGTAACCACTTATTATTTAAGTTACATATACCCCGTTTTCTTTGTAACGAGAAGTGGGGGCACTTTGCCCTAGCTATAGTTATTAATTAATAGTAAAACTAAATAAGGAAATATTCGATGGAGAAGGTCATTGCGGTGAGCGTACTTTTGGGGTTTACCTCAGGTATTTTATTGGTTCATCGCGGATTAGC
>NZ_JBFRNC010000042.1:0-75855 GCF_041470825.1 Vibrio sp. 10N.261.55.A10
CGTGGCACTGCAATTGACCAACTTGGTGAAGGGCAAAGCTTAACCGATACGATTACAGTCCATTCAAAAGATGGTACAACACACGATATTGTCATCACCATTCACGGCAGTAACGACAGACCTTACTGTTCATCTGAAGTGGTGCTTGCAAATGGCAGTGAAGATACACGCCAAACCTTAACCACCGCGCAACTATTAGCGAATACCGTCGATGTGGATGCCAATGACGCCGGTAAACTAACCATTGAAAACCTGCATGCTGACCATGGCTCTATTCTAAACAATGCCGATGGTACGTTTACGTTTACCCCAGAAAAAGACTACAACGGCGCGGTGCACTTTAGCTATGACGTCAAAGATGCACACGGTGGTGTAACACACACCGGCGCAACCACCAACTTAGCTGCGGTTAACGACAACCCTGATGTGACGCCTTTAACCGACAGTGTCAGTGAGGGGGCCGATAATCATCACACCCTCAATCTGCTAGTAGGTGCCACAGACAAAGACGGCGACGCTTTAACCATCAGTCACCTTGAATATGCCATCGATGGTCAACCTCAGTCGGGCCAACTTCCAACGGGCATTACCTTAGATACTGATGGTCATACATTAATTGTTGATGCCACCAATCCCGCATTTAACCATTTGGCCAATGGTCAGTCGCAACAAATCGCTATCACTTATCAAGTAGAAGATGGCCATGGTGGAAGTACGCAACAAACCGCCACGCTTACGATTGCCGGGACAGATGATAAAGCCACACTGGTTTCTAATGTCATTCAGCTCACTGAAACACAAGCGCTGGATAGTGAATTTAAATTCTATAGAGGCCAGCTTCAGCTAATTGACCCTGATAGTGGTGATAACACTCAGTTTGTTTTTAGCGGGAAGTATTTAGGCCAAGGGTTTGAGCCTGGTCACCTTGATGTTTGGCCTAATGGCACTTATCAATTCAGATTAGAAGCTGTTACCAATCGTCATGCGGACGATCTCATTGGTAGCCTACATGCTGGCGAGTCGATGGAGCTCCCCTACGAAATCGAAACCAATGATGGTCAAAAGCTCACCATTATGGTGAAGGTGACCGGTGAAGATAACCAAGCAAAAATTGAAGTAACGCCCTACTCCAGCCTCAATAATCATGTTTACGAAGATCACACTTCCTTTGGCAATACCACTAATCAGCTCAGCAGTGGCGGCACGTTACACGTGATTGACCCCGATCACGACCAAGCCGGTTTTATTGCACAAACCATCACCACCGCCGAAGGTGGTCGGTTCAATATCAACGCAAAGGGCCATTGGTCATACGATATTGACAATGATAAAGTCCAACATTTAGGCGCAGGGGAAAGCTTCCAGCAAACCTTTACCGTTGAATCTATTGATGGCAGTGCTAAAAAAGATATCACAGTGACCGTTCATGGCACCAATGATGCGCCAATTGCCTCGGCTGAAGTGCGTTTAGCGAATGGCTTAGAAGATAGCAAAATTGTCCTCACCCCAGCACTGCTACTTGCTAACACAACTGATATCGATGATAACGATATTGGCAAATTATCCATTGAGAACCTACACGCCGACCATGGTTCGATATTAATTAATGGCGATGGCACCTTTACCTTTACGCCAGAAAAAGACTATAACGGCGATGTCCATTTTAGCTATGACGTCAAAGATGCCCACGGTGGTGTGACCCACACCGGTGCATCAACAACACTCTCGGCAGTTGGCGATGCTGCGATCTTCGCCGGAGATAAAAGCGGTCAAATAACAGAAGATCGCCACGTACAAGGTGATGCCCAACATACGATATTTGTCACTGGCGTGTTGAATGTTATCGATCCTGATGCCGGTGAAGATCATTTTTACGACACTCGTAATGCCCATGCGATCAGTGATCCCTATGGCGGTCATCTGACCATTGGAAAAGCCGGTGATTGGGCTTATTCGGTTCCCAATGCCAATATTCAGCACTTAGCGGCAGGGCAAGTCGAGCAGGTTCAATATGAAGTAACGACCGCTGGTGGTGATAAACAAATTATTACCATCAATGTGCATGGCACTAATGATAAACCAACAGTTTCTGAAGTTATCGCAGGTGCACATAACATTGATGAAGATGCTGCAAATGCGACCTCTGGGCAAATTATTATCAGCGATGTTGATCATAGCGATCAACATTCTGTCAGTATTGATAGCCAACATCAGCCACAGTATGGTTCTGTTACCTATAATAGCAATACACAAACTTGGGTCTACACACTTAATAACAGCAATAGCCATGTTAATGCTTTAAATAATGGTGAACAATTGACCGATAAGTTTTCTCTATTAGTCGATGATGGACACGGGGGCATTACAACTCAAGAAGTTGAAATGCGCATTGATGGACACAGCGATGTTCCACCAATGCCAACCCTAGTTGCCCCTGCAAAAATTACCGGCAGTGCAGGCAATCAGGACCTGCATGCCTCAATCGGAATTCCTCCAATTATTCACCAAGGAACGCCTACGCCAATGACAGGCTGGGGAATATCAGATCACCACGGACACTCTCTCACTGCATTACACGGTCAATTTGGTACTTTGCATGTCAATCCTGCAACCGGAGAGTTGAGTTACGATTACCAACAAACTTCATCAGGCGTCGTTAAGACACATACAGGAGGCTCTTACGGTAGTGGTACAGACGAAACCGACTCGTTTGTTTTAACCCTAGGAGGCGATCAAAACTCACAAGTCGCGGTGCACCTACATTTGCACTCGCAATCCGTCCATGGAAACAGCGGACATCACATTGACCAAACCACACTAACTGGCATGGATTTATCGCCAATCGCTCCACCACCTCCTCCAGCACCCGGCATGAGCCAAGCGGATGAACCGGATGCCTCTTTCAGCACCCCTGATGAAGTTACTCTTAATTTTGATGAGGTGACGGCAAACCTAGAACATACAGCGATAGGCGAACACGAACAGCGTTCTGGTGCCCATGCTTACCTAGACGCTCTGGGTATTAATGCTGACTCGCCGTCTATAGATTCACCGTCACACAATGTACCAGTAGCGCATGATATCGATATCATTTTCAGTGATGCCGAGAGTGCTTATGGGGCTGAGCAAACTGACGATGGTATGAGTGATGGGCTGTCTCACCATACCGATAACCCATCTATTGATGATTCTTTACACCATCATAATGACGTTGACGGACTGCCTGACATAGACCCAAATAACTAGAACATCACCCCTTCGGTTAGATAAAAAAAGGAGCACGGCATGTGCTCCTTTTTTATGCAAGCCAGAGTGGAGGACTTTACCTCTCTCCAAACGCCACGCTAACATTGGTATAAATCGGTTTCCATAAGTATTGGAACACCGACTTCTCGCCAGTTGTGATGTCTACTTCACCCGTCATACCCGGCAGTATGGAAAAGCTTTCAGGGTTATCACGGAAGTAAGGCGTATCAACCGACACTACAACTTCATAATAGATCTCGCCACGTTCGCTTTGACTTGTGGTCGGTGAAATACTCTCTACCGCCCCTTTTAAAGCCCCAAAGCGGCTGTAATCAAACGCATCAATCTTGACTCGAGTGGGCTGCCCAACACTCACAAAACCAATATCTCTTGGGGACAAACGTGCTTTGAAGTCAGCGTTCCCTCCGACAGGCACAATTTCAACTACCGTGCCACCCGGCTGAATAACACCACCATCCTGCGTGCTTGGTATGCTTTGCACCAAGCCTTGTAGCGGTGACACTAACATAGTGTTCGTCAATTTAGCTTGGCTTGAACGAACTCTAGCATTCAATGCTGATAAGTCAGATACGGCTTTAGAACGATCATCGCTCACTTTAGCTTTCGCTTCCGCCAGAAGCTGTATGATTTTTTGGTCATTACTGTCAGCTTGTCTAATCAATACCGACTTCTTACCACGAGCTTCTTCGATTTTCTGTTCGATACTGGCCAATTTTTGTCGCATTTCAAGCACACGTAAACGTGAAATGTTACCCGCTTTATAACCCTTATCCAGTATGTTCAACTCTTGCTTAGTCGCATTTAACTCTTTCTCATAACTCGGCAAGGCCTTTTCTACGCTACGAAGCTGCTCTGCAATTTGCTCGCTCTCTTTCTCAAGCACCACACGCTTTTGGAAGTAGAGGGCTTTTTGCGCGTTCAGCTGCGCTTTTTGCTGGCTGACGATCTCTGGGTAATCGACCTCAAACTCAGCAAGGTTAGGCTCACGTTGCTCAAGCAGCGCATTCATACGTTCCACACTGGCTAGAAGCGTCACTTGTTGGGACTTTAGCTCTTCAAGGGCGGTACGCTGAAAAGTGGCATCAAACTCAACAAGCGGCTGGCCTTTCTCAACCAACTGCCCTTCTTTAACGAGAATTTGCTTTAACTTCCCGCCAATCGCGCTTTGTAATACTTGCTTCTCGCCTTCTGGAATCACAGCACCTTTGGCTTTGGCGATTTCATCAACTTGAGTGACGACAGACCAAGTGGCAAAAGCAATAACACATAAGGCAACCGACCATGTGGCCAGCGCCAATGTACGAGCCGTATTTTGTGATTCAACAAGTTCACCGTAGCGCTTGCCCTTCTCGATAGATTGTTTAGTCATTAGCGACTCCTTGCTTAGACTTTGATTGTTCTTGTTGGGCTGCATTTTGTTGAGCAGACGCCTCTTGAGTTGACGGCTGTAGCTCTTGAGATAACGGTTGCTCAGATAACTGCGGTTCTTGAGAAGCTTGAGGCTCTGAAGGCTGTTCCTGCTTCGAAGACTGCTCCGGCTCTAATGGACCGGCATAAACCACTGCACCTTCATTTAATACCACCACTTTATCGGCAAGCTTGATTAAATCCGGATCGTGGGACGTGTAGATCACCGTTGCTTTTCCTTTTTTCGACTGCACAAACTCACCAAATATACGTTTAGCATTTGGGTGAGCATCAGGCACAGGGTTATCCATTAAGAACATTGGGTAGTCATAAACCAGCGCTTTCGCGTCAATGAGGATCTGCGCGACGCTGCCAGACAACATGTCAAAAAGGCTGTCCGGCTGAATACTGCTGATGGAAGTATCGAGCCCACCTGATAATGTCTCGAACCAACGCTTTCCGCCCACCATTTCAATTGCAGATATCATTTTCTTATCTTCGACTTTGTGACCGTCGTTTAGCCACTCTCGAATACTCAGCGTAAGCAAATCAGGATATGCGGCTCGAATGAAACACCAGTGGCGATAAAGCTGCGGGTCGTATTGAACGAGGTTAACGCCTTCAAGCTCGACCATGCCATTTTGGATAGGC
The DNA here is from genome assembly GCF_041470825.1 of Vibrio sp. 10N.261.55.A10. Taxonomy (NCBI): domain Bacteria; kingdom Pseudomonadati; phylum Pseudomonadota; class Gammaproteobacteria; order Vibrionales; family Vibrionaceae; genus Vibrio; species Vibrio sp. 10N.261.55.A10. Next base: position 5,326 of record NZ_JBFRNC010000042.1, read on the forward strand.
TGCAAGCCAGACAGCACTTCAATTAATGTTGATTTACCGCTCCCAGAAGGGCCGGTAATCGCGACAACTTCACCGGCTTCAATATCAAAACTCACACCATTCAAAGCGGGGCGACTCTGTTTGGGATAGCGCAGCGTCACTTGGTCTAATTTCAAGTTAGGCGCTACCACGGGTAACGGGTGATGCTGGTAACTGAATTCACGCTCAGACGGCTGAGACAAAATACGGTTCACTTGCAGCTTGGATTGATTAAAGCTATTAAAACGCATCGCGCTGTTTGCCAACACCTGAGCAGGACCCGTCACCTTAGATATCAACATCATTGAAGCAATCAAACCACCGGGCGTCATCACTTGTTCAAAAATAAGTCCTATGCCTAACCCCATCACGGCGAGTGTCGAGCCCACACCAATGAAATAGTAAATCGAGGTGTACCGACTCTGGAGAACCGATTGATTAAAGGTCACTGTTGAAGCAAGAAGATTGGCTTTTTTGAAACGTTGAATCCAGTGCTCTGAGAATCCAGCACTGCGAATAAAGGCAAGCTTAGATGACAGCTCATTAGTCATGTTTTGACGATTCGTACCTGCGACTGTCGATTGCATCGAGCGCTTGCTGCTAGAGCGTATCGAGCGTTTTGCTAGCAAGTAATAAAGGATTAAAGAGACGACTGGAACCAGTACCAACCATCCGCCTAAAACTCCTATCGCTAGTACAAAAATTAGAATGAATGGTAGGTCAAATAACGCATTTCCTAATGGCCCCGATAGCACACCTGAAATACGCTCTGACAACATCACTTGGTTTTGCTGACTAGAAGAAGCTGTTTGCTGATTTTGAGCATAGCTATTACGAAGCAGACGCTGCACGAGGGATTGAGAAATCTCGCGGCTGACTCGGTTGGAAACTGAAGCAAACACTCGGCTACGTAATGTTCTCAACCAACCCATCATCACAAACAACAACGCCGCGCCAATGGCGATACCTTGCAACTCATGCCCTGCATCACCACCAATCACATGGTCATAAATCGACATCGTGATGAAGGGAACAGCAAGCGCAAATAAGTTAGTGATAAAGCTGACCAATAACAATTTAGGAATGATGGGGCGAAACGCATGTAACCTTTCACCAACCCAATCAGGAGAGGCCTTCTCTAATGGTGGCCCTTCGATAACAATACAAAACTGAGGGACATCGGTGATGTCGTTATTGGCATTAAAGGCAACAAATTGCTTGGATTCCAAATGACCAGAGACCAGCTCATGTTCACCAAGTACCAGTAAGACCAATTTATGTTCACCAACTTCATCTAGGTTGGCAACCAAGCGATAAGGCAGTGCAAGCCTGTCGAACAAGGCAAACATATCGTCGATTGATTCAATGCCATTTTCATCGACCCATTGATGTGCGAACAACTGGATATTAGCATTAACTTCCAACTGCTTAAGAACGGAAAGGCTCTCGGTTTCTAAATGATTCATCACCTCTTGTCGACCGCTGGTATCTGCACGGTTGTTCGTACCTGAAGGGTTACCAATATCTAAACGATTCATACGACGGCCTCCTGATTGCTCTCGCTGTCGACCGTAATAGCTCGACTTTCCACTGTAATGATTCGAGTAGCAAATTCGCGAAGCTTCGAATGGTAGCTCACCATCAGTATCGTGCGTCCTGCCGTTACTTCTTCTTCCAACACCTTAGCTAGATTCCCAAGGGCGTCTAAATCAAGTGAAGAATCCGGCCTTTCCAACATGATTATGGGTTTATCACTTGCCAATTGAGCCGCGATATTGAGCATTTTCACGTTACCCATACTCAACAAAGAAGCACTCGTATGGCCAATTTGTGTCTCTAGTCCATCGGGTAATCGAGTAATCTCTTTGGTTAAACCCAAACGCTTTGCATAGTCACTGGCGCTTTGCGTTTTCTCAGGGTCAAACCCGCACAAGTTGTCGAGAATAGTACCCGACACCAACTGCCCTTTAACGCCACAGTAGGCAGCAATATTGGTTACGGATGCGATTGAAACTGCAGCTCCGTTAATGAAGCACTCACCCGCTTTTAGATCATCAATACCTGCAATCGACGACAATAAATGACTGTTGGTGTGGCGATCCTCACTCTCTAACAAAACCAACTCACCTTTATTCAGTGTGACATCTGCATGAGAGAGTTCACCATATCTTTCAACGGTCGCTTGCTTGATTTCCAACGTCTCAAAGTCAGATAAGTGGTTCTCAACTTGCTCAGAATCTGAAGATTCCGATAATGATAAGTCACTCAATTTTTCTATTGCCTGATTGGCACTGTGTATTGAATTAAGCTTGATTCTAACCCCAACCAGAGCACTCAAAGGCGCAACCGCTCTGCCAGATAAGATAGAACATGCCGCCAAGCCACCAGTAGTTAACTGACCATCCAACACCCACAAGCTCCCCGTAATTACGAGTAAAACTGACGTGGCTAATGCGGCAAGCTGAATACATTCTTGGGCAAAGGCGTTCTGTTCTTCTTCTCTCGCTTTAGACTGAGAGCGAACGTTATTGAGGGATTTAAACTGATTGAAGATTCGAGACTCAACAGCCTGACGTTTGATTCCTTGAATGGTTTGGCTCAGTAAAATCAAGAACGCTTTTCGCTCCTGCTCATCTTGGGAAGCTTCTTCACTTAAGCTTTTAACGCGAATAGAAGATAACCAAACGATTCCGAGAGTAATCAGCCAAACTGCCAAAGGTATCGCCACCAGCTCACCGCCGATGTAAGCCACCAAGCCCAAGAAGATCAAGGCAAAAGGCAAATCAATAAAGCCTGCAATCACACCACCGGAATACCAATCTTTGACTTTGGATACAGAACCAAGCCCCTCTTCCACGCCGCCAACACCAATGTGGCGGAGATGGCCTGATGAAGCCGTTGTTACTCTTTCAACCAAAGTTTGATAGGTCGCTTTCTCGGTATTGCTGGCCGCGGCTGACAAAAGCCAAGTACGCACAAACCGGATCAATGCTTCCATGGCAACAGCCAACGCTGCACCCGCCAACAACAAAGTGGCAGTACCGTAACTTTGGTTAGGTAAAATACGATCGTAAATTTGCAAAACCGTTAACGGAACGGCGAGAGAGAGAAGATTTATGAGTAAAGAAGGCAGTAGGACTTTTCCTACCACCCCTTTGTTTTTCATTGAACTTGCGGGCATACACAATCCTTATCCATGCTTATGAAATAAGATTGGTACACCATGTTGAGTATTGCAAGGTAACGGACTGATTTAACGTGTTTTTCAATATAAATATGACACAGATCTTTCTACACAAATCTGTGGCTATACCCGTACCTTAAAAACGCACCTTACAAATGCTCCTTACAAACAATTGTCGTAATCCGTTATCGCCTGCTTTAGCTTTGAAAAGTCTGAGTTACATAAATACGGTTTCAGCGCTTCAAATTTATCTGAGGGCCACTCGTATATTTTGAATGACATGAGTTCGTCAATAACGGACTCATCAAAGCGGTATTTGACGACTTTAGCTGGAGAACCACCGACAATACTGTATGGAGCGACGTCTTTAGTCACCACACTATTCGCTGCGACTACAGCGCCTTCGCCAATCGTCACACCGGGCATCACCATCGCTCTCATGCCTAACCAAACCCCATCTTCAATGTGAGTATCGCCTTTGCCAATGTAGGCGTCGTCGATGACATCCATAAATGGATACAGTGAAAACCAATCAACTCTGTGTGTATGGTTGCCACCCATTAAAATCACGACCTCTGCGCCAATACAGACATAATCACCGATATAGAGTTCGTCGATTTCCCATCGAGGCTCCCACTGGCGGCTGACTTCGTCGCCGTGTAAATAGCGCACTACCGATTGTTCAAAACCATTATCCCAGCAATCGCTGTAATAACTGTGTTGACCTTTTACATGAATATTGGGGTTGGTTACGACTTCATGCAGCAACTCGAATTTGGACCAATGCTTCTTTTGCATTTTTACCTCTGAATGATCTATTTAGTTTTATTCGTTAACGATCAAAATGTTCGACTGTGCGAATCCAAGGTACACAAACTAACGCCCTATAAACACAGGGTTCACTGGGATTAATAGTGAGTATCACGCTTAAATCATAGCAATGTCGCTAAAACTAAAGAGGCGTCAGTGGATTCGAGGTTGCTTAAGAAGAGGAAGTAGTTTCAAAGTTTGCTCAGTTTTTATCGATAACTTGGTTGGATAATTTACAGGCGTAGTGTATCTGTTTAGTCGCACCAATTTGACAGGAAGATGTGATTAATAAGGTTTCAAATATCGTTTCGTGGAATACGGCATGAACAAGAGCCTGCGCGATTACACAGGCTCAAACTTAGACTCGCTATAAATTTCGGCTCACGCTTGGAGCTGGGTTCAGCGACTACATTCGAGCAAGCTGTGCTTTTCTGTCTTTATTCACCACACAAAAGTTACCGCGCTTAGTACGACATTTAGAGCATCGTTCGCATTCAACAGGGCTTCTATCCCCTTCCTTCCAACGCTTAACTAAATGGGGTTCAGAAAGCAGCGGTCTTGAAAGCGCGAAGTACTCAATGCCCGTGTTGTTTGCGATGGCTTCAATGGCATCGAAATCCGTCAATCCACCAACCGTGATCACTGGGATATTAACGTCTTGGCTGATCGCGTGACCATACTCATGGAAGTAGCCTTCAGCTTGAATGGTAAAACCATCGTGCGACTCGCCAATCATAGTGTCTGCTTTACCATGAATATTACCTGACACGACAATGCCATCCACGCCCACTTGTTCAAGCTTTTTACAGACAATACGTGTTTCATCGAAGGTGACACCACCTTCAAAAAACTCCGAAGCTGTGAGCTTAACTAAGATAGGGAAATCATCACCCACCAGCTTGCGCGTCGCAGTATAGATCTCTAACAAAAATCTCATGCGGTTTTCTAAGCTACCGCCGTATTCATCTTCACGTTGGTTGTAATAAGGGCTTAGAAATTGGTTAATCAGGTAAGTGTGAGCGGCATGAATTTCAACGCCATCAAAACCTGACTTCTGTGCTCTTAATGACGCTTGAGCAAAGGCATCAACAATGTAGTCGATCTCGTCTTTGGTCATCGCTTTGCCTAGAGTTTGAGTTCCTTTTTCTGGAACCTCACTTGGTGCGTAGATCACTCGCTCGCCAAGATCATGAGTGGTTTTGGTGCCACCATAAGCCAGTTGCATCACGATTTTAGAGTCGTTGTCATGAACAAGTTGAGTCAGCTTTTTGTACTCTTCAATGAATGAGTCGTTATACATCCCCATCATGCCCGCATTCGGTTTTTCTTCTTCAACGATGTTCGCGTAACCCGTCACGATCAGGCCGACTTCGCCTTGAGCCAACTCTTCGTAGATAGCGTACAGTTTATCTGTCATATGCCCATCTTCGGTGGCCATATTTTCCCACGTTGCACTTCTCATGAAGCGGTTCTTTAGTGTCATCTTGCCAATGTGGGTTTCTGTAAACAAAGTGCTCAAGTGTCTTCCTCTCAAAATCGTGTTACGCAAGTTACCCATTAAGCATGGGCACTGATTCAGGCGGATACTACAGAGAATAAGGCAGCGAAAACTTAATCTAGATTAAGAGAGCGGCACTCTCATGTGAGAAAGATATAGAAAGCATCCAAAAGAGATAAAAAAGATTGGAGAAATGGTAACAAAAGAAAGTCGCTAAGTTTTAATAAGCGACTTTGTTCAATTTAATCTGGACTAAGTCAATGGTTCTTACGAGAGGTGTCCACCTGCGAATTTCTGCCTGCTAACAGTTATTTGAACTCATAGGTGTAAGACGCGCCAACACTGTTATTTTCACCGAAATCGTCCTCAGCAAAAATAGTGAAGAAGTTGAATGATTGAGCGTCACTCAACTTGTAGCTAGCACCGACGCCTGCCCAATACCCTGAATAATCATCAGACCCCATTGAACCGCCACCGAAGCCCATGATAGACCATTCATCAGTAATCGTTTTTAAACCAAACGCACCAATGTAGCCACCGTGTGTTGAGCTCGACATCAATACATAGTCAGAACCAACATTATCATCATCGAAAACCGCTACTTCGCCGTCATTATAGCTGTAACCAGCCATAGGGAAGATTTGCCAACCGAACGGCTCAATGTCGAAATAACTCAGTGGTATAAACGTACCAATACTGTAGTTGTTCTTATAAGCATTGTTGTCGTATTCAGAGCGGCTAAAGTTGAAATTGACGATCCCCATAGGCAACAACCATGAACCGCCTACTCGCCACTCTTCACCGTCAGCATTAACACGAGCGTTGATCATTCGCGCTTCATCAAGCCCAATAGACCCAGAGAACTGCAGATCTTCGTTATAAGCAACGCCAGCTTTGGTTACGATTTTAGTCGGATCATCAGGGTGCTTCTCTTCAGCAAAAGCACCCGTTGAAAATAAAGACACTAAAGTAATGATTAGTAGATTACGTAATGTCATTAGAAGGTCGCGCTAACACCAACAAAGTGGATACGGCCATCGAATGAACCGTCAACCATGAATCGGTCCATATCTACTGAACCCAAGTCAGCATATTCGTAGAACACATCAATTAAGATATCATCCCAGTAGGTAGATGCACCCACTGAGTAGCGATACTGCTCACCAACGGGAAGATCAACATACTGCATTGTCGGGTCGTCTTGTGGAGAAGTTTCGTAAGAGAAACCTGCTTTCAAACGCCAGTCTGAGTTAAGTTGGTAATCTGCACCAACTGCAAACTTCCATACATCGTCCCAATCGCGCAATAGTGTTTGATTAATTGGAAGGTTACCATTTTGGTTTGTACCCAAATCTAAAACAGTGCTATCCCATTGACTCCAACGATGAAATTGCACACTAGCTAATAGATCAAGCTGAGTATTAAATGCATAACTCAAACTGGCATCAACAATTTCAGGTACATCTATACCAGTATTTAATGAACGCTGGCCGCCAGTAAATACATTCACATCATTGTTAAATTCATGTTCGAGTTTAGAACGATAACTAGCACCCAATTTAAGCTTGTCTGTCGGTGTGTACATTACGCCAAGGTTATAGCCATAAGCCCAATCAGTGTCTTGCTTAGCTGTAAAAAGAGAGGATGATTGCTGTAATGCAGCCCAACTTAATTGTACACCCGCCCCAACCGACCACTGGTCATTCAGTTGGTAACTCAGTGATGGGTTCACTTGCATTGCAGTAAGAGTGATATCTTCTAGAAGTGCAGCACCCGCCCAATCACTGCCGTAATCAAGGCTAGAGCCGCCAACAGCGCCAAGCGCGATACCAAGGTGTAATTTGTCTGTGACTTGATGAGCGTGGAAGGCACCAAATGACGGCATTACGGAATGAGCTTTACCATCTGGATTACCACCGTTATCTTGATACTTCATTTCAAGATCGAATGCCATGGTGTTGATGGTCGTTTTGCTTTCGCCCATGTGAGACATAGTGGCAGGGTTTGTCCACATCGCCGCTGCAGATCGAGTGTAAACACCATCACCAGCGCCAGTAGTACCAGCGTTGGCAACGACAGCTTCTTGCAAAAACAGGCCACTTGCGAATGCATTTAAGCTCGTAAAAATTGCAGTGGCAGCTAGAGAGTAAGTAAAAGTTTTGTTCATCAGAGCGCTCATTTAGCCTTAGACATTAAATTGCTCTAAGGTTACCGCAAAGCTCAATAAACAAAGGGAATATCCATTATTCCTGTACAAGCGCTATTTAAACTTTCTGGCGACGTAAGGGCGTGGTTTGTCTCGATGAATTTCACGTTGAGCAGCAATCGCCCTGTTCTTACCTAACCCAACCTTTATCTGATACCAAGTTTCGCAGAATACAGCCATGCCCGGGCTTGACCACCAAGTCTTGTTGTAGAGCTTCTTGTTAGCAGCGACGACATCTGGCGACCGATTCGCACACTCAAGTGCCAACGCATAGGCTTCAGCGTAAGGATCTTCGGCAATCTTGGTCACCAACCCATATTCTTTAGCGGTTTCACAGTCGATCACTTTGGCCGTCATCGCCATTTCAAGGGTGTGATCTTTACGCATCAGCTCTCTAAAAGCGATAGCGCCTCCCATGTCTGGAATCAGACCCCACTTTGCTTCCAATATAGAGAAGTTCGCATCCGGGCTAGCAATTCTAAAATCACCCCCACTGACCAATTGCAGGCCGCCTCCCCAACAACGACCATGAATCGCAAAAATGACAGGGCATGGAATATCTCGCCAACCCAATGAAAAGCGTTGTGCAGCGTTAGGCAATGTCGGTAGCCATTTAAACAAGAGCTTCATCGCCCCAGATTTACTGGTTAATAGGGACTTAACATCAAGCCCTGAACAAAAATCAGAACCCTCACCTTTTACTATTACGGCACGAATCTCGGTGTTCTTTTTCAGCTGAGTCACCATGTTATTCACGCCTTGAAACATTGCCATATCAATAGCATTGAGCTTATCGGGTCGATTCAACACAACCGTCGCAATTTGGTTTTTATCGATAGAACAAGTAATACGATCGAGGTTTGGCATGGTGGCTACCTTATCAGTGGTCAGACCTTTAGGTTATACATTTTATTAACATATGCCAAACTTGCACATTAGGAAGCGAGACCTGTGTTGCTTAACGTCTTTCCCTTTACACAAACGACATCAACAAAAAAGCAGTGATGGATCGCTCCATTCACTGCTTTTCATCCGTAGCTTTTATCGCCAATGGCTTTGATTGCCAGTAGCTTTGATTAGCAATGGCTTTCGGTCATGAGCAAAACCTATGTTCTTCGAGATTTCAGTAGCAAGAAGATAAAGTAGCTGCCAGCAATAATGGAAACTAACGTCCCTGCCGCAAGCTGCGCTCGGAACACTACCACTTGCCCTAAGCAGTCAGAAAATAGCATATATTCTGGTAACTTAAACCAAAGCGCTGAACATTAAAAAGGCCATTGAAATTCATCATTTCAATGGCCTTCTCGTTCCTACTAGCCAGGCAGCTAGCTAATTACCTAAGCAACTAACTGAGCTGAGACTCTCTCGCTTCTTGGCTACTGAAACCACGCAAAATGTTAAACAGGGTAATCAATGTGAACAGCATGATAACGAGCGATAAATGCCACGCTTCCCCTAACCCTAACTGAACCAGGCCCATACTCACAATTGAAGACACCACCATCTGCCCGCCACCAGACATCGCAGCCGCCGCGCCAGCGTTCTTCTTATAAGGCAACATCACTAACGCCTGAGCACAAGGTAACGCAATACCATTACCAAGGATCATCAAGAACTGGCCAAGCATGAGATACAAAGGTTCGAGTGGACAGAAGAACAGCCACAAGGCCGCAGCAACGTGCAATACAGGTGTGCATAACAGAGTTTTCTTGTTACCCAGCATAGGGCGAATACGGTTACATAAGCCTGTTCCGCCAAGCATGCCTAATGCTGGAATCACCGCCCACATCGCGTATTCATCTGACGTCATACCAATCTGGTTTTGCATGATAAATGGCATCACCGACACAGTGGTGATCATCAAGCTAAAGTTAAGCCAACCGATACACGCAAAGCTCATAAAATAACGAGAAGTGAGTAGCTCTTTATATTGAGAAACCATTCTCTTAGGCGAAGGGATCGCCGAAACCTGAGTGACGGTTTCCTTAAATTTGAACGCTAACACCACCCAAGCTAATGAGACATAGCCAAGTAGCGAGATAAACACCATGCTCCAGCCAAAATGGAAGTTAATGAATCCACCGATAACGGGCGCGATCAAAGGTGTTATAGACGCAACCATAGCAATGTAAGACATCGCCAAAGGCAAGTCTGCCCCACTGAATCTGTCTCGCGTAGAAGCACGAGCAAGTACCGCGCAACAACCGGTTCCTAAGCCTTGCAGGAATCGCCCCATCACCATGCTAGTAAACGAATGGCTGAAGAAGATGATCATCAATAACCCAAGCATGGCAATCAACAAACCGCTTAGCAGTACCTTCTTGCGTCCCAAAGCATCGGAAATAGGGCCATAAATAAACTGGGAAGGGCCAAAGCCTAATAAATACACACTCACCAAAAGCTGGGCTTGCTCTAGCGAGACATCAAAATCTTTTGCGATCCAAGGCAAAGAAGGAAACACCAAGCCCATACTGAGCTGGCCGATACTGATGACCAAGCACGCAAGTAAGATCGATTTAAAATCAAATCCACGACTCATCGTTTAATAGGTCCGTTCGAAGAAAAATCGTGCGTATCTAACTCACAACATAAAAACTGAGAAAATAGCGAAAATGCTGCTGGTGAGTTGTTCATAATGCTCCGACGGGATCAAATAGAGAAAGGCACAGTAAACATACGTGAGCTTGTATAATCATACAATAGGCGTTCAACTAAATATGTGAATAGTCACTTTTCAGCAACCTCGGCTTTCCGCCAATCGGTCACAAGCGCTAGACTAACACTAGATGCTCATAATCAAGGGATTTCAATGAACACTCATCACCGTATTTTTTCATGTGCTTTGGCGCTGCTTGCCTCTGGTCCTATAACGTCAGCCTTTGCATGGCAGGCAGAGAAGATCACCGACGGACTCGTGATCCCTTGGGGACTGGCTTATGTCAACGATAAGTCCATGTTAGTCACAGAAAAATCAGGCGTCATTAAACATGTCGATTTAAAAACAGGCAATCAAAACACACTGTTCAGGCTGCCCAATGTATGGGCGAAAGGCCAAGGTGGATTATTGGATATCGCACTCTCCCCTTTTGAAAACGGAAAGTTCTACGTCACTTACAGTAAAGACGTCGATGGTGAAGGCGTAACGACACTGGCTTTTGCTAATTACAGCAATAATGAAGTCACCAATTGGACAGATGTGTTTGTATCTAAATCTAGAACGGACACCGGACGTCACTTTGGTAGCCGTATCACCTTTGATGATAGCCACCTGTATTTTTCAATCGGCGACCGTGGTGATCGAGACAACGGCCAAGACACCATGACTCACGCCGGATCAATATTACGACTGAATGCCGATGGAAGCACACCAAGCGATAACCCATTCACGGATAACAACAAAGTGCTCAATGAAATTTGGAGCTTTGGCCATCGTAATCCACAAGGTCTGTATTACGATTTCCCGACTCAAAAGCTTTGGTCGATTGAACACGGCCCTCGCGGTGGTGATGAAATTAACCTAATAAAAGCGGGTGCCAACTATGGGTGGCCTGTCACCTCACACGGAAAAGAGTATTGGGGCCCTATCAGCGTTGGCGAATCGGAAACCAAAGATGGTATTGAAGCGCCAAAAAAAGTCTATGTTCCTTCAATCGCTCCGGGCAGTTTGCTTGTTTACCAAGGAGACAAATACCCAGAGCTGAAAGGCAAACTGCTGGCTGGCGCACTAAAACTTACTCACATCAATATTGTGACAGTCAATGAACAAGGTGAGGCAATCGAGGAAGAACGCATTTTAGAGGACTTGGGCGAAAGGATAAGAGACATCGAAACTTCACCAAACGGAGACATCTTCTTCAGCACTGATAATGGCAACCTGTACCGCTTGAAAAAGTAGCCGAGACCTCGTTCAAGTAAAGGCACTTACCTTACAACGACATTTATAAATATAAGCCGTTAAAAGTGGGCTCAACGCCCAGTTAGCGGCTTTAAATTTGCAAAAATGAATGCGCTAAAACAGTGCATTTACTCCAAATTCGTCATCAATTTCGACCACCTTTTTCACAAAAACTACAACAAATCACCATACAACTGTAACTCCATGATATTTAAGGAATGCAAAGTTTGACTACCCCCAAGTTTCTGCAACCTTTCCCTATGTATTCGATTGACTATCCCCTGATTTGATTTAGACTCGTTCCCGGCTAGAAAGAAAGTTCTTTGTATATAAACATTTCGTTGGATTACTAGTAACCCCGTTGTGTTGTACGCAATAGCAATAAACTTTTCCGCGCTATCAGTGCCACAATTGGCTCAAAATAAAAATTTAATTTTAGGATATCATCATGTCTAACACAGTTACTGGTACAGTAAAATGGTTCAACGAAACTAAAGGCTTCGGCTTCATTCAACAAGAAAACGGCCCAGACGTATTCGCACACTTCTCTGCTATCACTGGCGACGGTTTCAAAACTCTTGCTGAAGGCCAAAAAGTTGAGTTCGTAGTATCTCAAGGTCAAAAAGGCCCACAAGCTGACAGCATCAAAGTACTTTAATTTAGTATTTTAAAGCTTTCTAAAAATAGCCAGCCTCTGCTGGCTATTTTTTTACCCGCTATTCAGAGATTTAAGGTAATATTCCCCTTCACTATTTCTACCTAAGACACCCTCTCAATGGCTCTTAAACCGACAATCTATAAGTTTCACTAAAATACGCCACTCCCCGCCCTACCTAGCACTAGCCACATACACCATTATTTTCAAACACTTAATATAAATAACAACCTAGAAGAACTTTAATAAACTGCTATAATCTCTGAACCTTGGTACACCTTTTGTACCCCTCAAATCACCCTTTTGGTACACCTCAGAGGCATACGTTCATGGCATCTTATAGTATTGAAAAGCGAACTCTAGCGAGCGGTGAATCTCGCTACAAAGCCACCGTTACCGTGAAACATCGAAGCAAAATTGCTCAACGTTTTTCCAAAACTCATAAGAAGAAAACGCTCGCTACTGCCTGGGCAAAAAATGAAGTCCGAAAGATAGACGAAGGTGAAACACAAGACCGTTCTGTGCCCATTGGCCAGCTGCTAGACATGTTCATTGAAAACAAAAACCTCTGGGACAATACTGGCCGATCGAAACAAACCGTATTAAAAATGCTGCGTGATTGTGACATAGCAAAAATCTATTCCGATGAGCTAACCACTAAAGACTTAATTGAGCATTGCCAAGATAGATGCAGTACGGGAACCAAACCCTCTACCGTTTATTCCGACATCTATTTTTTACGTTCAGTATTCAAACGAGCTAAACCTGTATTCAACGTTGCCGCGAACGTGAACACATTCTTAGAAGCAACACCCATTCTTTATGAAATGAAGCTCATCGGTAAATCAGAGAAACGAACAAGACGCCCTACTACCGATGAAATGGACCTGTTAAAAGAAGCACTAGAAGAGCGCGAGCAGCGCAGAGAGAACAAAATCCCCTACTCTATACTTTTGGACTTCAGCATCCTGAGCTGTATGAGGGTAAGCGAAGTGTGTGGTATTCGGTGGGAAGACTTGAACAAAGAACTTAGAACAGTGATTGTACGCGACCGAAAAGACCCACGTAAGAAAGAAGGCAACCACATGGTCGTTCCTCTACTCGGTGAAGCATTCGATATTGTAATGAAGCAAGAGCGTAAGGGAGAGTTGATATTTCCTTACAACCCACGCTCAGTTGGTCGAGGCTTTGTTGAAGTGTGTCAAAAGGTTGGAATTGGAAACCTACGCTATCATGACCTACGCCGTGAAGGTGCAAGCCGCTTGTTCGAAAAAGGCTTTACCATTGAGGAGGTTGCTCAAGTCACGGGTCATAGAAACCTAAATACCTTGTGGCAGGTTTATACCCAGCTGTTCCCACATAAATTACACGAACGTAAAATATAAAAGTGATTAATGGTTTGTAGTGAATATAAAAATATTGACTCGAAGGGACCTATTTGTGCTCACAAATAGAATCCCTTCCCAGTGGTGAACAAAAGCTATTCAACCTATCAAGGTCCTGGACAAAAGCAAGTTGGTCTAAAAGCGCTGACTCTGATTGTTTAGATTAGAAAAAGTATCTTGATACCCTAAACTTAAACACTCGCTATGTGCTTGATCACAACTCTTCGAACTTAATAACATTACCATACCCAAGAATTTTCTCACATTCTTGTCTAGCTTCACTCTCAGTGTAAGCACTAACAGTAACTGTTTTACCATTCTGATCAACTGCAACAAATGTTCTCATTTAGAAATCCCCTCATAGAGCCTGACACTTACCGTAACCTTCTCGACTCGAAGAACGCCTTCAGGGAAATAAATTTCAGCTAAACTTTTAGCTTTTTCAATTGAATTAGCTGAAAAGAGTTTTCGCTCACCTGTTTTCCTACAAGTCGCTTCGAATTTTAGAGTTTCATCACATCTTACCTGTTTTTCATTAAGCAACTGCTGTCTATAGGAGGCCTCGGCTTCATGCTCTTGTTGTGCTTCAATGTTTAATAGCTCAGAAACAGCTTTAGTTGGTTCATGGTCTTGAGATTCATATAAACCTGTAGTGAGTAACTCTAAATGCTTACTTGCTGAAAAATAATCGTCAAATCTGATAGAGTGTTCCGGCTCTTCTTCACTCTTCCACTCTATACGATGGATTCCATCACCAAAACTTTGATATTCATCTAAAAATACGTTTGTCACATCAATATCAAATTGAGAATTTGATAGAGCAAGAAGTTGAATTACTTTGTAACAATCGTCACTCTCATATTTAACGTAGGTTTTTACAACCTTATAATCTAACATTAAAAACTCCATTTCTATCAATAAATTAAGGCACCGGACGCAGTATTGATTAGTGAGCAGCGCCTACAGTTTGACCTAAAAGATTATGCCATAAACACAAAAACTGACCAATCCAAAATCGGCAAACGTTGTAAATCTGCCTTAAACGCCTTATAAGCCCTTGTGGAACTGGTCTGAGTCTAAAACCGACTGTTTATATCCAGCAGCATCAAACGTATAAGTTTGTTCCCAGAAAGTCACAGAAACATCTTTGCCATACTTCTCAGACACTTGAAACTTATTCATTGTTCTGGCGATGGTCTCAAAGTCCTTACCAACTACAATATAGTAACCATCATCATTGCATGCATATCTGTAATCATAAGTAACTGATGAAACAGAAACTTTCATATCAGACCAATCTGTAGATCCAGCACATTGTGTCGATTTGATAAGGAACCGTTGCAACGATTCCCCTTTATTCCAGAAAAAGTCACTAACTACATTAATGTTTTCTAGTGAGGATTGTTTTTGGTCGGTAGCCCAACTGTAAGTAGAAGAAGTTTTATCTATTTGACCGATAACATATGCACCACTACTAAACATTAATGTGAAAGCAGTTATAGCAATGATTCTTTGTTTTGTACTGTACATTTAAGGACCTCCTTTGAATCTAAGAAACAGTATGCCACATAGTATGTATGACCTATAAAGCTTATTAAGGGGTAAATGTGAGTTTCGAAAAGTTAAATCATTTAACTAGGGCTCAATGTAGTGGATGAGCAAACTTAGCCTCATAGCTTGAGTTTTATGATAAGAAAAAGTAAGTAAAAGTGAGCCTTGCAGAAAAGTTAACGTAAAACATAATGGGGCACTTTCGTGCTAGAAAGTACCACGGGTAGAAATTCAACCTGAGCAGTTTTCTGGACAATTCCGTTTTAGAAAATAGGTAATTTAGCAAAGCGTGAATTATTAAACATATGGAAAAAGTCGCTTAGCTTTGTGTCCAGGTTGATTGGAGCAGATCAATGCAGTGCAATCCTCTCATAAATTCGGTGTTGGTATTTTTAAAACACTAAGCTAACTGAATAAGTTATCTATTTGAGGAGTTATCAATAGCTGCTTTTAAGTCGGCAATATCACTCTTTAGGTCAGAGATTTCATTGCGAAGATTTGTGATCACATGCGTGTCTTGCTTTTCAGTGTCTTCTTCTAAGAACCAAGATGCGACAAAACCTGTAAACGTGCCGAATAAGCCTACCCCTGCGGTCATAAGGACAGCCGCAACAATTCTTCCTTCATAGGTCACCGGATAAAAATCGCCATAACCTACTGTCGTAATCGTAACGAAAGCCCACCAAAGCGCATCACCAGCATTAAGGATGTTAGAACCATCGGTACCTTTCTCAAGCTGAAGCATGGCGATAGCACCAAAGATAACAAGTATTACTGACACCGCGGACACTAAAGAAAAAGTACCCTGAGTCTTGTTGCGAAATAAATAGTAAATAATCATTTTCGTTGATCGAACAGCCCTTAATAACCGAAGGACTCTCACCACTCTTACAATTCTTCCGTAACGGAACATGTCAAGCATTGGGATACTAGATAGCAGATCTATCCACCCCCATTTCATAAAAAGTTTTTTACTTTCAGCCCTCTTTAGCCGAATGAAGAAATCAGCAAGAAACACCAAACATATAATGTTGTCGGTAATTGCAAATATTTCAGTCACATAGTGTGGTAGCTTGAATATGCTCTCAGCAAACAATGCCACTAATACGTATATTGAGAGAACCAAAGTAAAGAATTGAAAGGGACCAAAATCAATGGCCTCCTTTTCTATTGATTTATTTATCATTTGCTTAACCAATAAAAAAGGCGACCCTGAGGTCGCCTTTGCTTTTCTAAATCACCGCCTTCATGACAGTGGTAATAACTTTCCCGATTACCGCGAACTCGTCGAGTTTCTCCTCATTCACGATAAACGAATCATATTCTTCTTTATTGTCTGAGATGACGTTATAGCCCTCAGCCATGATGTCGTACTTCAGGCGTTTTATGTAAACGTGCTTACCAATGCGAACAACATATACACCATGCTTTACTGGATGATCGAGTTCTCGGGTATCGACTAATACTTCATCACCGTCACTCAAAGTGTCTTCCATTGAGTCACCGTGGCAAATGATGATACGAGCATCTTCTTCTGTCAGGCCGAAACGTTTTAACCATAAGCAAGGCAGGAATTCGGTTCTAAGTTGGTACTCGGTATCGTTTTGAGCACCAAACCCACAAGAAGCATAAACGTTGTACACAGGTACAGCGCACATATCGCCTATTTGGGAAGTGGCTTTCACAGACTTAACATTCGAAATCTCTGTGACATTCTCATCGGTATTGCGAGAAGTTCGGCTAGCAACTTGCTGGTTAGTATGCCCGCTACCAATATCCACTTGCCCTACTGACATATCTACTGAAGTCGAAACTACGCTAGGTGCTGATACGGTTAATAGATATTCAGCCTCATCAAGATCCGTGACGTATTTCTCAATTACCTGCTTTTTAACATCAGGGTGAAAGTTGGAAATATGGTATTCAAGAGCCCTACTACCACTAGCAGACTTCCTGCTTAACCAATTGTTTCTCTTAGCTTTTTGACTAACCCCGGTAGCAGAATTTGCCATTCCATCTAGCCCGACTAACTCAACACTCAAATACCATTCTTTCATACAAACACTTTATAACGTTTGACAAACAGCAATCGATAGTGGGAATATATTCACACAAACAAACGATTACAAACAAGGATTATCTTCGATTGTTAGCAGACTCGCGAAGATAAACACGGATTAACTAAGAACTATAGCATGTCATTGCTGTAGTGGAAATGAGGCTAACCCTATGAATACTCAATATGCGTTGCATGCTGTATTTGGCTCCCCAGTAGTAAAACTTTCTGAGATCTCTGAACAATATTTTGGAATGAAGTACGCGACAGCCAAAGGCAAAGTAAGTGCTAATGAATTCCCTATCCCTACCTTTCGACTCCATGAAGAAACAGAAACGAACAAAGGCACTAAAGCTCCACTGTTTGTTTCTATTGATGATTTGGCTTTCTACATTGACCGTAAGCAAGCTGAAGCTAAGCGCGAGTGGGAATCTGTCTATGGCAAGTTTGGTCACCACTAAATAGCGACATCTTTTCATCTAACCACTTTTCTTATGTTTCATAGTGAGTATCAGACATGGAAGTGAACCAGACAATGTGCGTCTTTTTAGCGGATGTACAAGAACAGTACAACGAAGCATGCAGCTTGTTTCGAGCACGACACCGTAACGAGCTAACAGAAATAGCCAAAGCTTGTGGCCTTAGGTCAAACATGTTGCGCAACAAGCTGAATATCGAGCAACCGCACGTACTTTCTTTACCTGAAATGATGGCAATTTCTAAAGCTACGGATGACTACGTAATTTTAGAAGTTGTACTTCGCCAGTTAGGGCTAGTGACCGCTCATATTCCTGAAGGTGAAAGAGAAACGTTTATTAAACGTGCTCTAGACAACTCTGTGATTGCAGGAGAGATCTCTCAGCTCGCGTTAGACACGGCAGGCCAAAGAGCCCTGCCTCGATCAACTCGAAACTCAATTATCAAAACGGCACAAGCTGGCATTAGCAACTTGGTGCTACTCATCAACGACCTAGAAGACCGCACAAGTGGTGCACACCCTTTCTTATGTATGGGTGTGGACTTGATAGCCAACGGTGCGCCTTTACCTGGTCTTACTTAACTTTCTACAGGGGTGTAGTTATGGGTAACAAATCCACTTATTTAATTCAGATACTGACTGAATCGTTCAGTCAAATCGCTGATCGTTTTCACGCTAGCAGTGAAGATCAACAGCACGAAATTCTCATTCAGTTAGATGCTATCGCCAAGAAACAGACGTTAGTCGAATCACATAGAGCTCAAGCAGAAGTGCTAGCCGATATGAAAGAAGCGATGCAAGGCGATCGTGCTCGCGTGTTCTTCTCGCATTCGTTCGTCAGTTGGTATCGCTCTGGTCAAAGTGAAAAAGCAAAACCTCAACTGCATCACTGGTCGCAGCTCGATATGAGCAATCGCCGCCTGTACCTAGAAATGTTAGGACTACGCGACTTGGGCCGTTGGGATGATGAAGCGTTATACCAGTTCGAACAGTACTGCTTAGAAGTAATCGGAGGTTAGGCATGAAAACACAATCAATCAATATCCAAATTACCACTGTTGATGAAGCGCTTCATTGGCAGAACGTAGCGACTCTTAACATCAATAAGTTCCGCTCTAACCCTGTTGAAGGGCAAGAGAACTATCAAAGCAATCTAATACGCATGTGGAATGATGTGCATGCGCAAGCTGGCTTAGCGCTTATTGCAATGCAAGAAGTAGAGGTGGCGTGATGGAATATTTTGCCCTTCGTTTATTTGGTGATGGCGCTATGAAGCGTCACCCCGAAACTTTTGAACCAGAAGCTACTCAATTGGGTGATTTTGATTCTTTGGCAGATGCCGTCAAGCAAGCTTGCGTTCAGCTAAATTGCAACACCGTTGGTAATGAACGTTCTGGCGTTCTTAGCCAAGGTGAAGGCGCTGGCGGTTTTATGGTTGTGGATACACAGGAGCTAGCAGCGGTATGAGTTTTTACAAGCAAGCGCAAAAACAGGCAGTAGCAATAAAAATTGGTGATCGCTTCTTCTGTGGTTTTGGGAAGAAGCAGCGAGTTCAAACAGCTTGGAGTCTTGCAGGGGCAAATCTGTATTTAAGTGCTTATGACGACAAGATAAAAGAGATTCTCGTTACGTTAGAAGAAAAGAAGAAGAAACCAGAAGTGATATTTGTTGAGGTGGCAGCATGAGTGATGTGACTTTTAGACCTGCTAAATCGACGGCTGACTTGCCTATCACTTCTCCAATACACAAGCCCTGCCCTGATATGGCGGGAATGGAGAACCCAGATCCAAAGAAACGAGAGCGAGCGCGCTTTTTAGTGTCGAAGTTGCGCGAAAAACACGGCATTAAAAAGCGTGTTAAGAGCAACTCTCAGCCGATGAATTATGTATGTAGTGAAAAAGGGTGTGTTGATCCTTGGGGTTCAGTAAGTAATGCGAACCCAGGGGATGTGAAGCAATAAGCGATGAAGATTGAAACTCTGTACCATGTGGCCGGAGCCGTCCGGCCCATTGATGAAGTTAAAATTGCTAATGCCAGCTATGAAGCTGGTTTTTTAGGTTCCAAAATTCCTCACTACACAGAATACGAACAACAATTGCTCGATTCTGGTGTGGTTAAATCTCTTCCTGTTTACGACCGTGTTTTTAATCAAAAATCAAAGCACGTTACAGATGTTAAGTTGGCAACTGAACATTTCAAAAGGCTAAATTCAAACTCCAAACCCGACCGCGAAGCGGCGGCCGAAAGGCCGGAGACACTAGGCTTGTCCAAGGGCGCAAAAGTCCGACACGAGAAAAAGCGCTTAAAGTTGGCTCGAATCAACAAGCGTATAAGGGTTATCGGGCAGCCCATTGGCACTAAGACGGAGCTTGATAGCCGAATGGGCCATGAAAGCTTTGATGCGCTATACGCAAGTACAGAGCGAAATACCGCGCGAGTTTTACCATTGAAGCATGAGAAAAGGCCCCCTTTCGAGAGGAAGCTATCACCAATCTCTCTTCAACTGCAAAAACGAGACTGGTCAGGGCAAATGCGCGCTCAAATTGTTACCCAGACGCCTGCAGGAAATGCACCCGAGGCTAATTCGGGTACTCGTTATACGGAAAAGCTAACACCAAAGAGCGTTTCGAACATGTTCGAGAGTGGTGCCTATGTTGCTCAATGCCATGAAGGGTTTACGACATTTCTGACTTTGACTTTTACACCGGCACAACGTCACGCCATTTTTGGCGCAATGGATGAAGGCATCGATGCTGACGGCCCGTTCACTCCAGTCGAGTTTGAACGAGATACCGGTGATCTTATTCCTGGCAAAGACGGCCTGTATACACAGTTACCAAAACAACCATTCAAAATCATTAAACCACTTGATACCAGTATTGGGCGCGAAACTTCCCGCTTTCTCGATGGCAGCAAAAAGATGTTTCACCGAGGTTGGTACACGGAAGGTGGTGACTACGTTCCTGGACAGTTCAAGGCGAAGCCTTCGCCCTTTGGTCCTGATAGAGAAAAAGCTGATTTTCATTATATGTGGGTAGCCGAAAGCCCAATGAATGAAGATGGCGAACCCAACCCGCACGTTCACTTATTGTTGAATTGGACGGTCGATAAAAAGCATTTCAAAGACTGGGCTAAACGTTTGGAGTCGCTATGGGGTCATGGCATGGCTCACATCGAAAGAATTAGACAGCCGAAAGCAGCCAGCACTTATCTCATTAAAGCGGTGGGCTACGCGGCCAAAGGTAATAACGCTGACCAAGGTTTAATTAAGGGGAATCGTTACAGCATAGCAAGAGTCTCACGTGCACCAAGTTGGGAAACTCTTGCCTCGTTTGAAGCTGACAATATTACTGCTGTTATCCGTGAATTGGGTTACAAGCTTGAGCAGTGGAAAAAGCCTTTGCTGCGAACTATCTCACGTATCAATAAGCAAAAAGCTCAAACCGTGAAAGCGTCGAGTATCGCCAAGCAACAAGGCAAGCCTGAAGAACACCTGAAAAAACTGCAGTCGCGAATTATTCGCTTAGAACATGCGGCCAAGAAAACCACGCAAGAAATGAAGTCACGCCAAATGCATGCTTCTAGTGGTAACCGGTTCTCGATAACTTTTGACGGCGACGAAGCCAAAGAACGGATGGACAACTTCTTGATGTGGGCAGCTGGTGCTAGAGGTTGGTCGATGACTTGTCGTGATATCGATTGTAGCGATTTAAAGCAAGAAGCAGATGAAACTTATCAAGCGCAATATCACCACTTCTTAGAACGGCGGGCTTATTGGCGATCGGTTCTTGGTGAACCTTACATACCCGAAGAACCCGATGAGGATGAAGTGAGTTATTGGCAAAGTGCCAAAGCAGATTATTTGGAAGGGAGATTACAATAATGCTAATGCCATGCCCAACATGCGGATGCAAAACCCGAATTGTTACTTCACAAGAAATGTCAAACGAGACACGGAAAGCCTACTGGCAGTGCCTCAATTTTAACTGTGGCGTTCGCTTTCATACGCTTACTTCTGTCGAGGGGATTATCGACTCAGTTGGAGTGCCGCCAGATCCTAAGCTACAGCCCGAGCTGTGCAAAGGTGATGTGAACCAAATCGATATCTTTGAATCAGAACAGCCAAGCACTTAAAACAAGCAGGCTAGACTACGGGTATTTTGTATATATGAACCTTATTCCTAAAAAGCGCCTTGATGCTTTGCTTGAAGTGATCTCAAAAAGAGATATGCCAGAACAAACTCGCAAAGCCGTGAAGCTAGTGTTCGAGTCTGGCTATTCTTACGAGCTGGCTTCACTAAGAACTGGCGTATCAAGCAAGCGTGTTTCATTGGCCGTGCGCAAGCTGAACCAAATGGATGAGAAGTTACTGAAGGCTTATAGGGTGTGATGATGAATAGAAGAAGTTGATGTAATAGTAGTATGGCTTATCTAAAAAAGTGAGAAAATCTCGAATTTTCAATTGTGTATAGTTTTTTTTATCTATAAATTACAGAACACTAGGTTAATACAAAATTAAGAATATAGATGGATAATGAACAAGAGTGGTCACTGACCGGGTTTTTAGATGAACTTAAACGTATTCACGAAACTATGCCTGACCGCCGTTTTGTCTTCATATTAGGTGCTGGTGCTTCTATTGAGTCTAATGTTAAAGGAGCTGCTTCTCTTGCCAAGGAATGGATGAAGATTATCTTTCGTCGTAATAACAATGAAGATGAGTATGATAATTGGTTGCAGGGTAACCCCTTACAGATAAAGGACTGGGACGCAAATAATTTGGCTGCTCATTATCCACAAATATTCAGTTTCTGCTTCAATGGTGATCATGAGTCCGGATACGCAGAGTTAGAAAAAGCAATTGATCAGGGCAGCCCTAGTTTTGGCTATGCAGTGTTAGCTTGGGTACTCGCTCAAGACCGTCATAATATGGTCGTAACTACCAATTTTGATAACCTAGTGGCTGATTCTATGTATATCTATGGAGGTAAAACACCTCTAGTTATAGGACATGAAAGCTTGGCAAGCTACCTAAAGCCTATGTCGCGTCGCCCTATGATTGCAAAAATCCATAGAGATCTTTTTACAGACCCAATCAATGATGAGAAAGGTGTTGGGGAGTTAAAATCTGATTGGGTAGATGCATTGAAGAATATATTCAGCTTCTATACTCCCGTCTTTATTGGCTATGGTGGTAATGATGGTAGCTTGATGAACTTCCTAAAAAACCTCGAAACTAACGACATTAGCGGCCGTCCATTTTGGTGTTATTACGAAAAAGGTGACAAACCAAACGAGGATATTAAAGAATTGATGCTAAAACATAAGGGGGTACTAGTTCCTACCCCTGGTTTTGATCAACTTATGTTTAAGATCGGTTCTACGTGGGGTTATGAAAGAGGTACACAACGTGGAGCAGTGGCAGCTCATACAACAAAAATGCTGGACACGCTAGACCAAAAGATCCAAGAAGTTTATAACGATAGTCCGACAGAAATACGAGAGAAGCTAAGAGAAGTAAACTCTCAAGAAGAAAAAAGTTGGTTAGACTGGGAGTTTGAAGCTGACGAAAAGAAATCTGACCAAGAAAAATTAGAAGTTTATAAGCAAGCTCTACTTATACTCCCTACCTCTTACCAACTGTTGAATAACTACGCTAATTTACTTATGGATCTCGACATGGATGACGAGGCTGAGAAAAGTTTTTCCGACGCACTAAAGATAGAGCCCGAAAACGCTTGGGTACTAGGCAATTATGCCGGTTTGCTCGAAAAATTAAATAGAGATGAAGAAGCTGAGAAATATTACAAAAATTCACTAGCTGCTGATTCTGTACATATCAACACTATTGGGAATTATGCAAATTTACTCCACAAGTTAGATAGACTTGACGAAGCTGAACAATATTATAAAAAAGCACTAGCGGTTGACCCTAATAACTCCAATAACCTTGGAAATTACGCTAACTTTCTGGCCCTGTGCGGTAGAGTTGAAGAAGCCAAAAAATATTATCTAAAAAGCTTAGAAATCGATCCTGACAGCCCGTATCATTCGGAAAATTATAATAACTTTTTAGCAAGGCTGAACAAAGACACATAACGAACAAAAACGATCTCGGACGATCTCTAAATCCCCTATCTAAAACAGCCCTCGATGTAGATACATCGGGGGCTGTGTTCCAATACAACTACCGAAATAAAATGCGGTTCTAAGATCGCATAATTGCAGTGTGGAATTTTGGTGTGGAGGGGTGGGTGAGTCCGAACAGGGCCTGAGCGCCCTACTCCATCACTAATCTTATTCTCGCTGCCTAATTCTGATTTTCTTCTGTAGTTGGTGGCTTTTTGATGTGGGAACGACAGTACGAGCACGCTAGATGGAATGGGCTTAAGCTCAATATCCTCTCGACCGCCTTTGATGGTGGTAAGCGCTTGCAAGTCAGCGAAATCCCCTACTCTGACCTACCGCACATCAAAGTCATGGGAACAAAAGCCCGAACTTACACGATTGAAGCGGTGTTCGTTGGCTCCAGCTCCCTGGCCGATGCTAATGCCCTCATCGAAAACCTAGAAGCAAAACCAACTGGCGAGCTAGAGCATCCTTGGTTGGGTGAGCTGCCGCTTGTCTTTGAAGACGTATCACAAAGCATCAGTACCAAGAAAGGCTTGGTCACGCTGAGTCTGAAGTTTGCTCGCGCTGGCTCTTCCCCATCAATCAATGCACCGACTTCAGTTCGTACAAAAACGCAGGCCAACATAGTCGAGAGCTTATCGAAACGTTCTTTCGTAAAAGAAGTAAACGGCTTGGATGTATCAGACATTCACAGGGTTCAAAGTGATGTCACCAGCGCATTGAACGTGTTGGTCGACATCACCAACCGTTTGAACCTCGAAGATGAAAACCTTCAAGACATTAACTACGCCATCAATAAAGCATTCTCGGCAGTGAGTAGCCTCAGCACCAACCCAACTGAGTTCGCCGATCTGTTTTCTACGTCAGTGGATGCGGTAGCCGATGGTGTTCAAGCTGAACCAAGCTCAAGTAATGAAGCGGTAGACAACTCGCGCAGTGCTCAAGCTTTGCTGTTAAATGAAGTGAAACCGGACACGCCAACTCAGCACCATAATGTGCAAATGGTGACGGGCGCAGTGAAGATGAACAAAGACATCACACACCTAGAGAAAGGCGACCGCTTTGATATCACGCAGTCGGATAAGCAGCCTGAAACCATCAAGAATGATCTATCTACTTTGATTGTTGGTATCGATGAGCGCATCAAAGACACCACCAAAGTGTCGACGCTTGAAAGCATTGAACTGTTCGACGCAGTCACGACATTAAAAAGCAATGTAAAAGTTCAGCAAGATAAGGTAGTCAGCGGTACCGCATCTCATAGAACGGTGCAATCACCACGCTTTCAATCCGCGCTGACGATTGCGCACGATGAGTTCACTCAAGAAAAAGTCATCACTAAAATGAATGCACTGCAGCACCCGCTCTTCATTCGTGGTGACATTGCCGTGAGGGATGTGTCATGAACACGCTAACTATGCACATTGATGGCAAGCCGCGCACCTTTTATCAAGCAAACCTCAACTACTCCATTGAACAGCTGGCCCACACGTTCAGTTGCTCAATTGAGCCGGTGAGTATTGAAAGCCCGTTATCGGTCGAGTTCTTCCTTAACGATAAATCTATTCTGATTGGTCAGATTGATGGTGTGGACTCCAATACTGATTCAAGCGCTCACGCTGTTTCCATTTCTGGCCGTTCGAAGAGTGCCAACATGATTGATTCACGCATCACTATGGATGCGCTTTATAACTTGAACGTCGAAGAACTACTTCGCCATGTCGCCAAGCCATTTGGTTTGAAAGTGAAAAGCCTGGTGAAGAGTATGCCGGTCATCCCTGAGTTTCAGATAAATGCCGAATCACCGGTAGAGAACCTAGCGCAGCTCATTCGAGAGCAAGGCTTGATGTTGGTTGAGCGCAATGGCGTGTTGATCATTGAAAACACCGCGCATGCAACTATCAGCAACATCGGTCTAGAAACGGGCAACAACATCGACAGCCTGAACATCAAACGCACCTTCAATCAGCAATTTCACACCATTGATGTGCAAGGCCAGTGGGATGACGCAAGCGCACAGGTCGTCAATCCAAACGTCGATAGCTCACGCACCATGGTGATCACCAGTGACCAATTACAAAACCGTGAAGCTTGCCTGTCTCGTGCTAAATATGAGCGCAACCTCGCCATTGCTCGAAGCCTGACAGCATCAAGCATGATTGCCGACATATTCCCTGAGTTGGCCATTGATGGATTAAACCGAGTGATTCGAGTCGCTGACCAAGAGCAAAGCTTCAGTGAGATGTTGGTGATCAAGTCGCTTGGCCTATCAGTGTCTGAAGGCTCTACAGAAACATCGGTTGAGCTGTTTAGGCCGTTTAAGGAGCAAAGCTATGTCTAGTGCTCTGCAGCAGCAACAGCGATTAATGGCCAGAATCAAAAACGTAATTGGTACCGGCACTGTCACAGGGGCAACCACAGGCCGATTACAAATCAAAACCGCGACAGGCCGAACCAACGACAAGATAAAACGCGTGCACAACTACGGGTTTATGAGCCATCCATTACCAGGGTCGAAAACTTACAACCTGTTCATTGGTGGAACCACATCTCGCGGCATTACCGTGAACGTAGAAGACGAACGTCACCAAATAGAGTTACAGCCTGGTGAAGTCGCGATACTTGATGACAAAGGCAATCTTGTTCATTTCACGCAGCAAGGCATCAAGATAAACGCCTGCGCAAAGTTAGAAGTGATATCGGCGCAAGAAACCACAGTGAACGCAACGGCTGTGAACGTTACCGCACCTAAGTCCACGTTTTCTGGTGATGTAGAAATCGGCGGTAATCTGAAAGTCACCAAGAACGCTGATGTCACCGGTTCTGTGGGTGGCGCGTCCGGTACGTTCGGCGGTGTCAAAGTTGAAAAGCATGACCACGACTACACAGACGATGGGACAACAAGAACCACCAAGGGGCCAAACAAAGGATGAGCCATTTCAATTTAACCGCCCTGACGGCACCACTCAGCTCTATAGAGGGATTAACCCACGCCGTTCTGCAGAGTGTTTATAACTACGCCGAATCCACTCAAAACGATCGCGCCCGTATGACAAGTAATGAGCGTGGCGGCACTTGGAGCAATGAGTTGATAAACGTGGTCGGCTCTCGTGATTGGACGCTCAAACGAGCAAAGCTTACAGACGAAACGCTCAGCCTCGCTAAACGGTTTTGTGAAGAGTCGCTCGCTTGGCTCATTACAGACGGCCACGCTAAAGCGGTTGAGGTTTCAGTATGGCGAGAGAAGCCAAATCAGATGGGTCGTAATGTGATGATCACCTTAGCCGATGGCTCTCAGTTTGATGTTCCACTTTCAAAGGTTAACCAATGAGTACACAACGAAGCCTAGACAGTTTAATTGCTCGCGCAGAAGCCAATCTGGTATCTGAAACAGGGCAAAACAACCCCGCAACCAAAGCGATAGCCGCGGCCATTGCTGGTGTCAGCTATGGACAATATGGTTATCAAGATTTGCTGTTCAGGCAACTGCACCCTGAAACCTGCTCTGAAGAGTGGTTATACCTACACGCCAATCGTCATAAAGCCCCTCGATTGCTGCCCACGTTCGCAACGGGTCGAGTCCAGTTCACTGAACTTGGTGGCACGGTGGTGATCAAAAAAGGCACCCGTCTAACGCATGCTAACTACGAGTACGAAACCACCAAAGAACAATACAGCAACGTCCCCGTTGATGTTATTGCACTTGAATCTGGCGTAGATATTAATCTTTCCGAAGGTGCAGTGCTTACGTTAAGCGAAGGACTAAGCGGTATTGACCCAAACCGTGTGCTTTCACTTGGCATTGGCGGAGGCGCCAATATCGAAGAATTAGAACACTGGCGAGCGCGTGTCATCGTGGCATTTGAAAAGAACGAGCTGATTGGCAAAGCGGCAGATTACGAAGTGTGGGCGGTATCGGCTCACTCAGATGTGGATTTTGCTTGGGCGCTTGATAACACCCCACAACGAGGCATGGTTGAAGTGTATATCGGTGCGCGAGAAAACAATCCTACTTTAAGCGCCGAAGTGGTCAAATTGGTGCAAAGCACGTTTGAACAAAATCGGCTTGCAGGTTGCCACCCATTGGCTCACCTACCAGAGCAAGCGCCAATCAATATCGAGATCCAAGGCATTGAAGACCAAGTGGTACGAGACCATGTGGTCACTGCACTCGAAAACTTAGTGAAAGAGAAAATGGGCAACATCGATCCGACAACCCAAAAGCCGGAATCCATCACCAATACCGAAATTGTTTTAACTATCTCTACCGTGACCAACAACTTTATTGTTCGCTCTCCGGTTGGAGAAGTCGCCATTAACAACAATCAGATACATGTATTAGGAGGTGTGACGTGGACACCTCCGACTTAATTATTGAATACAGTGCCGGTGATTTTGAAGGCGCCTATCGAGGGTTATTACCCAAAGGCGAATATTGGCAAGACACCGAGAACCTAGAGCTGGCCAACACCATCAAAGGCATGGCCAAAGACTTCAAGCAAACCCATGACGAGATTGAACTGTCTCTATTGACTGAGTTTGAAGAGCAACAATTTGGTTGGAAAGTGTCGGACTATCAAAGTTTGTTAAACACTACAGCTGGCCAGCAAAGTGGAATGGTGTTTGATGAAGTCAGCCATCCCAACCTTATTTATGGTTCTTTGTACGATTCGTTTCGTCACTTAAGTATTCAAGCTTGGCAAGCATTTGAAAAGTACCGCTTACCACACACTGAAGTGGCTTGGGTGTATCACTCAGCTTTTATTGTTCACCACCAAATGGCGAACTATCGACATATTAGAAACCTGCACAAATACGAGGTAACACAATGAGTTTATTGATTACTGATGCGGGTATCGCGGCTTCAATTCGAGCTGGCGAGCTTGGCATTAGTTACAAAATAGCAGAAATCAGTATTGGCACTGAGGGCTATGCGCCTACGGCAGACCAAACCGACCTGCGCAATGAAGTGCAACGCAAAGCCATTACTCGCGGAGAGGTTACGGCGTTAGGTCGCCTGCATTTCGAAACCGTGTGGGATGGTTCTGAAGCCTTTGAAGGTAAGGAGCTCGGTTACTGGCTCGATGACGGAACCCTTTTCGCCGTTGATAGCCGTGATGGTGAAGTCATTACTTATAAGCGAAAAGATACGGTTGTTATCGAAGCATGTGAGATTAATTTAGCCGCGTCCACCATTGATAACATCTCTGTAGAGTTACTTGAGGCTTATAGTGCTACAGAAGATCGTTCGGGTATTGCCAAAATAGCACGAGATACTGATATAGACGCTGGTATTGATGATAGTGCGTTTTTAACGATAAAAAAGTTGCTTCAACGGACAGCAACTAATGTTAGAGCTGGGGTGGTTCAGTTGACTGATGAGACTAATTCTTCATCCCGCCTTTTGGCCGCTTCAGCCAATGGGCTTAAAGCAGCCTATGATCTAGCCGCTAGTAAAATGAGCCAGCAAACTGCTGATGAGCGTTACCAACAAAAGAATGCGAAAGCAACCATGACCACCAATGATGGGTATGGAAATGCTAGCTCAACTTATAACCACGCGAGCGGTACGCCTGTTATTGATGGTTCCTCATATCGTTTCGAAACATCCGTCGATCTCGACTCTGCTTCGGCACATTTTTCAATGGCCTCAAATGTGACTGCTGGCGTCGCAATAACATTGACAAGAATATATTCACTGACCATGAGTGCTTTCGATGTAAAGGTTAACTTGTTAGAAAAAGGACAACGAGTTTACAGCCCCAATAATAAACCACCTATGATTGGCGAGGGTCAAAGCATTAAGCCTGTCGCGAGGCAAAGCAACGTGGTTTATACGAATAACACCGGGCGTTCTATATATGTCTTTGCAAGAGTATATTCCGTTGATTCTCACGCTTATCTTGATTTTTACATTGATGGCAAGTTGGTTGCAGCAAACGGTAATACCGCGATAAACGGAATGAAAGCATCGGTTAGTGCTCTTGTCCCCAAGGGTTCAACATACAAAATTCATGCGCAATCTGGAACGCTTTACGTTCACGAAATCAGAGAATAATTATGAAAAACACCCATTACTACCTTGATGTTGACGGACAAATATACGACGCAGAAACGTGTCGATTTAAACAAGGAATGAAGACGCTGACTTGGGAAGAAGCTGAGCTATATACAACCATTCCTCAAGAACGTTTAGAAAAGGAACGACGTTGGCAAAAATCTGAACTAAATAAGGTAGAGAGATTAGTGTCTGATTATAAGCAGGACAATGATATCCCTCTAATTTACTCTGAGTTGCGAATTTCTTCATTAACCGAAGGGGATTACTATTCTCTACTTGGTGATAGAAAGCTCCTTACTGAATACCTGGTTCAATCAGACTTCCCTGATTGCGGTCGCCCTATTCTTTCTGGCCTTACCGCTTAAATATCAATCTAACGCCAAAGCCCAGCCATTGCGCTGGGTTTTCTCTTCCTGCCCTCTGAACTTCTATATCTCGACACTAGAAATGCCATCAGTCCCCTTTAAAACTCAACGAGATACACTGCTTATGGGGGAACTAATCATCTAGCCATAAGAGAGAAACCAATGAATGAATCAGAGGCAAAGGCACTCGTCGTATCACTACTCGATGTCACTGGCCTAAAGAAAATCTTAGCCTCCGTTAGTGCAACCCTAATCAGTTTTGGCGTGAATGACGCACTCCAAATTTTGTCTGTTGCGGTCGGTATTGGCGCAGGCATTATGGCTATTCGTCACTACGCGATTGCAACCAAGCTCAGCCAAGCGCAGTTGGACAAGTTGAACTCAAAAAAAGAGGGTTCAGCTTGAGCATAAAAACCAAAGCAGTACAGACTGTGGTGTGCTCTGTTGCCTCCGTTCTTGCCATTGTTTTTACCATTGATTCAGAGCTTACTACCAGTGAGCAAGGCCTCAGCCATGTCGCGAATGAAGAAGGTTGTAGACTCAAACCCTACCAATGCAGTGCCGATGTGTGGACTGCGGGACTTGGTCATACAAGCGGTGTTACACCACAGATAGTGTTAACCGAGCAACAAGCTGCTGAGTATTTTGTTGAAGATATCTCAGCTGCCGAACAAGTGGTAAACAAACACATCAACCAAACCGCTAGCCAGGGCGAATACGACATGATGGTGAGCTTTGTCTTTAACCTTGGCGCCGGTAATTTCACGCGCTCTACCTTACTGAAGAAGTTTAACCAAGGTGATCATCAAGGCGCTTGTAACGAGTACCCAAGATGGGTGTTTGTGAATGGTAAAGACTGCCGACTCAAGCAAAGCAACTGTGCCGGTATTCCTAAACGCCGAACCAAAGAACAACAAGTTTGTTTGAATGGGTGGTGATCATGCTAAACCAATATCTAACTTTGTTTAAAGCCATCGCCTTTGCTGCTGCTCTTAGCGGTGTCGCTTATTGTTCGTATGACTACGGCGTAACCACCACTGAGGTCAAAGCCTTAAAAGCGCAAAATGTCCTATGGGACAAAGTAGAGCAAAAACAAAACGAGGCTTTTCAGCTCGCCGTGAAGCTTGCTAACCAAAAGCCTGATATTCGAATTGAGTTTCGAGAGATAGAAAAAGAGGTGATCAAGTATGCTCAAAAGAACATTGATAAGCAGTGCGTTGTTAACGATCCTGACTGGATGCACATCCGTGCCCAATCAGTGCGAGCGCATAATCGAGCAATCGGTATTCAGCAACCCTCCACCGTCCCTGATGGTGCCGCCACAACCGCTACAGGTTACGAGCGAGACGCCGAAGTCTTAGCGGAAGATGTGGCGAACCTGCAAACCTGTGCTGAGAATGCTCAGAAGCTTTTAGACCTTCAAACCTGGATAAAAGCTCTATTGCTCAAAAATAAATGATATCTCATCATCTTAATTTTTAAGAGTAAAGTTTGTAAGGCGGTGCAGTTGGTTGCGAAGTGAACTGAGTTAACAAAAACTGCCAGAGTTATTAAATTAACACGCAATATGAAATGTATTGTCTATACTTGATCACTTATGAGTATACCCATTATTCTTATAAGGTTCTGGAATGAAAACTGTTAGCCTAATAGTTGTTTTTTTCTCGTTTAATGTACTTGCAGACAACTTAGACCACTGCAATTCACTTATTGAGCATGGAGTAACAAACGTTACACGTCATATGAGTGCTGAACACTCTATTGCCTACAAGTGGCATAGTAACTGCGGACAAGACTTTAATAGTTCTTCTGACAGTTCAGTCAAAAAAGCAAGTATTAGCATTTTTGGATACGGTAGTGGTGGTGGTGATTCTAACAGCTCACACATGAGAAGCAGACTCAAGCAGTGGTGCGACAATAACTCTGAATTCGCTTCTTCACGCCAAAAGTTATTTGAAGAAGCGAGAACAATCAGTGAACCTGCATTAGATGCTTGGAACCAATGCCAAAACATTGCTAAAAAGGGCATCAAGATAACCCCATCAGTGCAAGGTGAAAATGATGAATTTATTCATTTTACCGTTGACTCAACCTCAGATGGAACTCATTTGTTTTACGGTGTAACCCAAGCTGGATATTCTTGTACTATTGAAAATAAAGATGGTTCAGAATTAGCTTCAGATAAAATCAATAAGGGCGCTGACGAGTTTTTCGTAATGACAAAATCCAAGCCAACTATCGACAATTCAAATATACATATTAGTTGTCGTAGAAGTCCCCCTGATATATCAGAAGTTAATGGTGTTGGGACATTGAAATATACTCAAGGACATATAAGCGTTATGACAAGTGGGCCTGCACTCCCAATAACAATCCCCAAAATCGTAGAGTCATACAATGTCACGCCTCCTAAATCAGTCCTTGCCTTTGCATCGGCTTCTTGTCCTCACGGTTGGATCGAATATGAACCCGCTTACGGTAGATTTATCCGAGGTGTTGACAAGTCGGGAAGTAACATCGATCCAGAAGGCTCTAGAGAGTATGGGCATATACAAAATGACACTTTAAAATCGCACTCACACCCACACGAAGATATCTATTGGATGGAAGCATGGGGTAAGCAAAATCATGCGCTCAAAAACACCGTAGGCGATTCTGGGGGAGATGGCGACAACGAGCCATACATTTACAACTCCAAAACCTCAAATACTGGAGATGAAGAAACCAGACCTAAAAATGTTGCTTTATTGTACTGTATGAAAAAATAAGTGTGACAAATATTGAGCAGACCAATATTTTTGTTTAAGCATGGTAATTTCAATCACTTAATCCTAGTCTGCTTTTTATTAACCTTAACTAAATGACTTCCAACTTTATATATTTTTTAGGGGCTATTACTTGGAACTCAACGAAGTCATTCAATTCTTGCATCATATCAATCAGTGGCAGTAGTTCGTTCTTGTGGAACAGCCAATCGACCTTGTTCAAGTCGAGTGACGTAATACTCTCGCGTCGAATGCTCATCAACTCGATTGGCACACGGTGAACCGAAAGCACCTCGTTCATGGTTTGGTTCTTTACTTCTTTGTAAGAGTCTTTGGCTTCCACCTGACCAATTGGTTTAAGCTCTGGGGCTTTGGTGTCTTTACCTTTGGCATTCACAAACAGGTTTTTAAACGCCATGCCTTCTTGAGCCTGCAGTTGTTTTTTGATGGCCTTTTCTTGTTTCTCGGTCATGGTTGGCTCATTCATATACAGCAAGTAACCTGCATGGTTACCGTTACGGTAGTACTGACGACGAAACAAGGTGGCATCATCGTTTAGCCAGATAGAGGTCAAAGAGCTAATGTGACTCGGCAAACCATACAGCTCTTGCGCTACATCGTAATCGCCCAAATGAAACACTTGGCCTTTCTTGTAGTCGATGCGCCCATCATCATCGTAAGCTCTTGGCTTGTACGTCCAACCTAAGTCTTCACGTCTACGCATATACAAAGCAGGTATGTGTTTGAGCTTAATAGGCTCACCCAGTCCTCCATAGCCTCGAATGACCTGTAAGTAGGCATTGCCAAAGGTTAAGTAGTCTTGAATAAAGCGCTTTGCATCTTGGCGTGAAAGTAATCCACTCAGCGCAATGGCATGCATTAACGTATTGCGCTTAAACTCAATCGCACTCGAATGCATCGGGTTCGTGCGCAGTGCCTTGGCTAAGGTATCGAGCGCAATCGGTGGTTCGTATAAACCATCAACCAACGCCACTTCTAAATAGCTCAGAATGTCGCTGTTCATCACGCTCACGGGGTTAGAAAATTCAATCTCTATCACTTGGCCTCTCCAAAATTAGGCTAGAAGAACTCGACACTGGTGTTGGTGTCATTGTTTATATCAATCGGCTCCCAACGCATTACATGCATCGAAGCCCAAGCTAAATCGGCATGAGAGCCAATTTTGCTGCGGTTAGAAACAAAGGTAATTTGGTTACTCACCTTAGTGGTTTGCTGGCGAATCATTAAGAACGAGTGAACGAGATCATCCCATTCCGCTTCAAACTGTAAGCGGCCGCTGTTAATGATTTCTCTCGACTTGTAGGCCATCAGTCGTTTCACTTCAGGTGAGTAATCCAGCTCGACCAGAGCTGGGTAAAACTTACGAACCAGCTCAGCGGTAGCCGAGCCTACGCCACTGGTATCCATGGCCATGTACACCACATTGTATTTCTCAGTAATGCCGCGAATGGTGTCGGCTTGTTGCTCATAGCTGGAGCCTTTAAGGCGAACCCGCTCAATAAATCGGAACACGCCGCCTTTACGTCTAGGCTTTAACGCCACCACTAAGCCTGCATCATCCGAGCTCTCACCCGTACCACCACCTCTTGGGTCATAGCCGACTAAAACTTCTGCGTTACCCACGGGTCTTGCTTTCTCGTGGTCGACATCTTTCCAAAGTGAACTGTCTGCCTTACACGCCAGTAGTGCTTTCAGTGAGAAGAATGAAGCGCTGTCGTCCAAAAACTTACAACGCAATAGATTGTCGAAAATCTCTTTAACCGGATATTTACGCTTGAGCTTATCCATGTTGAAGAAGGTCGCGCCTTTCTTAATCGCATCATCCACCGTGATCATTTGACGGAAGATAAAATCAACACCCAAAGCACCGGCTTTTAGCGCCTTGTGGCTAATATCAATGCCGTGCTCTTTCTTGCCTTGCCATTTCGGGTAGGCTTCATGGGCCATAGTGGAAGGTGTCGAAATGTAAGTGGTACGGAACTGCGATTGCATCGACATACCGCCAGCGTAATTATCTAAATCTGCAAAGCCGGGGATCCAGAACACCTCATCCCAATACATGTGGCCGTTAAAGCCTTGAGAGGTCGCTACGTTGGTGGACATAAAACCGAGGTTCGCGCCGTTGCTGAGCTCGATATCGTCCTTACCTTTTAGGTCAACTTCACCAATCTCTAGCGCAAACTTACGAATGTAGTTTTTGAAGATATAAGACTGCTTTTTCGACGCAGAGATAAACACCTGGTTGTCGCCAGTCAGCACCGCATCTTCAAACGCTTCAAAGGCAAAATAGAACGTAAGACCAATCTGCCGCGACTTAAGATAAAAGCGCACTTCATTGATCTCATCGTTTTGCTTATGGCCATGAATGTCCTTTTGGTATTCGAAGAAGGTTTTCTCTCGATACTCGTCCAACATCTCTTTGGTGATGTGGGATACATCGTTCTTCGTCTTATTTGGCTTGCGACCACGCTTATTCTCGCCATCACTTCGGCCAGCTGGTCGGTTGCGCCTTTGCTCAGCTTCATCACGTTTAAATTGCTGTTCGAGCAACATCTTGAGCTCACGCTCTTGGCTCTCAAGTTTTTGGTCAACCCACATCAAGTAAGCAATGCGTTGTCTCATCATTAATTCGACGGGCGCGTCATCCCTCAGCGTTTTCCAATCAAACTGAGTTATCCATTTTTGAACCGTGCGTGTGGCTACGCTAACCGTTTCTGCAATTTCAGCAGGCTTACGTTGGCGTAAAAACAGTCCCAAAGCTTTCGTTTGGTCGGCGGTATAGAGCGGTTCGCTAACAACATTATTTTCCATGTTTGCATAGTGCTACAGCGCCGGTGATTACTCAGCTTGAACGATTTCTATATCAAGTGTTTAGAACTAGGACAAATACAAAAAGGCGGAAGCATTGGGTAAATTGGAATCATCGAATTTAGGAGAGTTTAGGCATGTTCCAATCAGAGCTAATTTGTATTTTACAGGCAGGAGCAACCATTGATGGTCGAGTCATTGAGCAAAAAATCATTGATGAGATTGCAGAAACTTATAGCCCAGACGTTTATACAGCTCGAATTAATGCAGACCACTACCCGTGGAGCAATAAGTACGGCTCTGTCCTCTCTGTCGAAAAGAAAGAAGACAAGCTATTCGCCGTACTGAAACCAAACTCAATGCTTTTACGTATGGCTGAGCAAGGACAGCTTTTACATACCTCATGTGAGTTCTATGAAAAGTTTGCAGATACAGGGAAAGCTTACCTGACCGGATTGGCCCTGACTGATGAGCCAGCATCGTTAGGTACGACGCAGATTCAATTGTCGGCCAACAGCAAAGATAAAGCGTGCGTCCCAACGAACTTTCAAATTACTCCAGAACAACTCTCGAAAGACACCGAGGAAGAAGCCTCGATGTTCCATACATTTAAACGCTGGCTTAAGGGCGAAGGTGAACTTGAGCAGCTCTCACAACAACAGGAAGAAGACGACATGAGTAAAGAACTTGAAGAGCTACTCAAGCAAAGCATTGAGCAAGGTAAAGAAAATCAGCAACAACTCAGCCAGTTAAATGAACAAGTTGAAAAGTTGAACACCAATGGTAAGCCGCCGGAGCAACCTGCTGAAGCTGAAGACAGTACGGATGTCACCGAACTAAAAGACCAGGTAGAGACACTGTCTTCACAGGTAGAAAACCTAACCGGTCAAATTGAAAAATTCAGCAAATTGACCGATGAAGAGCAGCGCAAGTTAGCCGGTGAAGGTAATGACGAAGAGCGCTACTTATAGGCTTCGACACGCCCTCAACCCATAACGAATTGAATTAGGTAAGAACATGCAAAAGCAGACCAAAATAAAACTCAGCGCCTACGTGAAAGCCGTGGCAGCGCAAAACGATGTAGATGATGCAACCGAGAAGTTTAACGTGAGCCCGAATGGTACTCAGCGCATTATCGCGGCTATCCGTGAAAGCAACTGGTTCCTAGGCAAAATCAACATCATCTCAGTGAAAAATCAAAAAGGTGAATCCATTGGTCTTGGCGCTACGGGCATGATTGCCAGTCGTACCGATACATCGGGTTCGGGCAAACGTACACCGAAAGATCACTCAAGCATGGGGGCGATGCCTTACATGTGTGAGCAAACAAACTTTGATACCGCGCTTCGTTACGCAAAACTGGACGCGTGGGCGCACCATAAAAACTTCAACGCCTTGATCAGTAAAGCAACCCGAGAGCAGATTGACGCCAATAAAATCACCATTGGTTGGTATGGCGTAAGTGTCGCTAAAAATACCGATGCTAGCGCTAATCCGAACGGTGAAGATGTGAATAAAGGTTGGTTCCAAGCCATGCGTGATCATAACGAAGATCGCTTAATCACCACGGGACAAAAAGCGGATGGTGAAATTCGTATCGGTGAAGGTGGTGACTTCATCAACCTAGACCTAGCCGTGCTTGAAACGAAAAACCTACTGCATGATGCCTGTGAAAATGACTCAAACCTTGTGGCCATCATCGGCTCTGACTTGCTTGCTTATGACAAAGCCAAGTTCTACGAAGCGCACGGTAATACGCCAAGCGAAAAAGGCAAAATTCAAGAGCTGCAAGTCATCGGTACCTATGGCGGTCTGCCTGCAGTGAAAGTACCAGGTTTCCCATCGACGGGCATCATGGTGACCAGTTACGACAACTTATCCATCTACATTCAAGAAGGTTCAGTTCGCCGCTCTGCAGGTAAGAAGAACGATGAAAAAGACCAAATTGAAAACTTCGAGTCGATGAACATGGCTTACGTGCTCGAAGAAGTTGGTAAAGCCGCAGCCATTGAATTCAAAAATGTGAAGCTTTGGATTAACGGTGCTTGGCATTAAGCCAACCGCTAGAAACTAACACCCCCTCAATGCAGGCTCTATTGCTGTTTCAGGTGCGCTTTGGTGCTAACTGTTATTCGCGATTGTCGGCCTGCATTCCCTAACCCTGTAAGGATAAGTCATGGAATTTGTCGGTGATAAAAACGAGCGCTATGAATCTGAGTTGCCAACCACGGCTAAATATCCAGCCCTGAAGATTTCAGAGTTTCAGTCTCTGTTCCATTTCCAAAGCAATGAAACAGAGGCAGGCATTCTGCACCACGCTACGGTGTCACGCATTAAAGTGCATTCTGAGTTGAAAGACACCTTAATGCCTTTTGCAAGTTTGACGGCGTTATCTCAAGAGCGCTTTGGTGATGATGACTCGGCCGAAACACTTTATAAGCAGGCCGTATTCGCACTGACCGCCGCTCAACTGATTAGCGTGCAAATGAGTGGTGACGCCACCGCCGAAGCGGCAGACCGACAAGAAGCGCTCACTAGTAAGAAAGAAGAGTGTGAAGTGCAGTACCGCCAAGCCATAGACATCTTGATCCACGCAGAAGAAACCTACTGCTTTGAGAGGGTGTAATGAAAGCGCTGAAAAGCTTAACTGACCTATTCAAAAGCCATGTAACCGATGCGGCCAAAATGGATGTGTGGGCGGAGGATGGCGCCTTATTTTGTGGTCAGGGTGCCGATGTCGATGGGTTTGAAATTGAATATACCGCCATCGTTTTCTTACAAAGCGCCAAGTTAGAGCCACAAGTGTTGTTTATGCAATTAGTCAGCTGGCTCAACAAGTACGACCCAGAGCGAGCGGAAAAAGGCTTGCCTATGCCGACGTTCGCGCTAGAGCCTCTCGATA
The DNA here is from genome assembly GCF_041470825.1 of Vibrio sp. 10N.261.55.A10. NCBI lineage: Bacteria > Pseudomonadati > Pseudomonadota > Gammaproteobacteria > Vibrionales > Vibrionaceae > Vibrio > Vibrio sp. 10N.261.55.A10. The sequence goes on from NZ_JBFRNC010000042.1 coordinate 44,116, forward strand.
AAGGTGCGTTTGATCTCAAGTTGAAAATTGATATTCGTGAAGAGTTCAATCTTCAAGAAAACGAACAAGGCAATTGGAAGCAAGGTGATACCCGTTATGAATGTATCAGTGGCTTTGAAGCGCGAGCCGATGAAGACCAACTTGGTGAATTGGTCTACTTTGTCGGCCACTTAGATGATTTGCCATGAGTGAATTAACACTCGCGACGCCTGAGCAACTGACTCAAGTTGTGGAAAGCTTAGTGCTGACGGCCAGTGATAAGTTTGAGCTGAATAAGCGCATGGCCAACCGAGCACGGCAGTTCTTTCGTCAGCAAATTCGAGCTCAGCGAGATATAGACAATAACCCGTACCAAAGCCGAACGCGGCGAAAGGCAACCCAACTATGGGATGGCACTCAAGCGCAGAACACCGTGAACAATAAAAACATGTTGCTGGGTTTTGGCCAGGCGTTAAGAACTCATGTGACAGAAGATAGCTTTGAGGTTGGTCTAAAAGGCGTCGTAGGTCGCATTGGCCAAGAGCACAACCAAGGCGCTCAAGTGTCATTTACGACTCGTGTTAATGGTCACTACAACAGTAAAACAGGTCAATGGACAGGTGGCGTGAAAACCAAACGCAATTACCAAATGCCCAAACGAACCTTCATTGGTTGGACGCCTGCTCTAGAGCGAGAGTTACTCGCCATGGCAGCGGAACACTTTGCACTAGAGGATGCAACGTAATGGATAAACAAGCAGTAGAGAAAACGGCGCTACCCACTTTCAAGATTAAGCCAGCGAAAACAGGCTTAATCGTGAAAGACCCTACAACCCGAGAGCCACTGAAAGCGGCAGGTGAAGATAAACCTCGTAACGCTTACTGGCTACGTCGACTCGCTGAAAAAAGTATCGTGGTCATCGATAAAACAGCCAAGCCCACAGCCCAAAAGGAAACTAAATAATGAGTATTGGTTTTGCTGAAGTACCCAGCACCGCTCGCGTTCCCGGTGTCTACATTGAAATTGATAATAGCCTGGCAAACAGCGCAGAAGACTTGCAAGTTATCTTGGCTATAGGTAATGCGGTCAGTGACGCAACGGTCGCGCCAAACAAAGTCACGCTTTGTATGGATGAGACGATTGCGGCAGCTTCGTTTGGTGCCAATAGCGACTTAGTGGAAATGATCACCTATTTCCGTAAACAAGATAAGACCATGCCTATCTTTGCAGTCAGTGTTGAAGATAGTGATACCGCAAGCGCCTTAGCCGCATTGGGTGACGTTCAATACCACCACATCATGTGCTCATTGAACGACAGCACCACCATTCGTGAGTTAGGGGCTTTTCTTGAAGAGCGATATGGCGCATTAGAGCAAGTACCAGGCATCGCGTATCTACCTAAGAAAGGCACACACGCAGAGCTCATCACCTTTGCACCAACAAGCAATTGCGCGTTAATCAACTTTCTGCCCATCAATAACTTGGGGGATTCTGCAGAAGCGCCATTGTCTGACGCGGCAGCGATTGGCGCATGGGTTGGTCAAATCGCCCCGTCATTGGCCATCGACCCTTGTAGGCCCCTGCAAACGCTCAAGTTAAACGGTGTTTACTCATTGGCAGCACAAGAGTGGGACTGGGCTGAACGTAACCTCTTTTTGTATGAAGGGTTAAGTACCTACACGGTGAACTCAGCGAATGAAGTGTTAGTCGAGCGCGCCGTTACCGCTTACACCGAAAACGCAGCTGGCGTAACGGACAACAGTTACCTTGATGTCATGACGCCGGCAACCGCCATGTATTTTCGTCAGAAACAGCGTTCGTTGATCTTAAGTGTCTACCCTCGCCATAAAGTCGCGAAAGACGGAACCAAGTTCGCCAAAGGTCAGCCGATCGTGACGCCGACCATGTTCAAAGCCAGGTTGTTGACCTTGTATCGAGATTTGGAATACCAAGGCATCGTGCAAGATTTCGATGGCTACAAAAAGTCGCTCATTGTCGAGCTCGATGAAACCAACAAGCAGCGCGTCAACTACCAAGATTCACCGCAGTTCGTGAACGGTTTGATTATCGTTGCAGGTAAAATTCAATTTAGGAAGTAAGTCATGGGAACAAAAATTACTAGCCGTGCTGTCCTTAACGCAGGCTCACTGGGGCGCCTTCCCATCAAAGAAGGGGCGGAATATGGCCTTGGCAACATGAAGCGCGAAACCATAATGGGTGACGATGGCCCTTTGGGTTTCTCTGAACAATTCTCGGATGCGCCTTTCATCAAATGCACCATCATTCACGCTCAAGACACCGATGAGAAAGCCATTGCTGATTTTGTGGGTGAAGACATCACCTTAGAAACGAACACAAACCGCGCTTACACCCTGAAAGGCGCATGGACAGTCGACCCGCTTACCGTTGCGGTAAAAGATGGCCAGCTTGAAGTGCTCTTTAACGGTGACGAGCTCATCCCACAGTGAGGAGAAAGAACATGTTATCCATACTGATGAAACGAGAGGCTCAGAAGGCAAAGCCAGAACCGGTTAAAGCCTTTGAAGCTATCGACAGTGTTGACTCTATAAACGAGTCAACAGTAAGCCAAGCCGTTCGCACCGCTTTTGTTGATAGACCCTGGGAAGAAACGCAACTCGTGTTTAAGCAAGACCAAAGCTACTTGCGCACCTTGTCTGGTTCGAAAGAGAAAGATCCGTACAAGCAAGAACTCATTAACAAGTACCGACCATTGGTTGAAAAGCTACTGGACACCCACAAAGGCGACTACGGCAACCTCGATGTGATGTGGTGCTTTTATATGTGGCACTTTGACCTTGGCCAGTTTGAAGAGATCCACGATGACTTTCGAGCGGCCATCGATGGCGGATTAGAAACACCGGCTAATTTCAAAGTGAATGGTCAAACAGGGTTTTGTGATTACGTCTTTAAGTACACGCACAAAGCGCATACCGAAAAGAAAGCGTACAAGCGTGAATACCTACTCAAAGCCGTGAGTGACTTACTAGCTGGCGAACTTGCTACTAACGCCCCACTCAAAGTGAAGATGTTCCGCCTAGTCGGTGATTGGCACTTTGAAGCAGGCGACAAAGAAAAGGCGCACAACCTGTTTGAGCTAGTGATGAAGCTAGATCCACAAAAAGGCGGCGTGAAGAAGAAACTAGAAGCATTACAAAAGGAGCTTGGTTATGACCAACCCCATTAAAGACGAGTCACAAGTCAAGGTCGCTGAACTGGCCTCGCCAATTGAAAAAGACGGCAAAGCGTTGACGCATATTGATATCAGCAAGCCACACTCTGGGCATTTGCGCGGGTTAAGCTTGATAGATGTGTGCGGAATGAAGTTTGACGCGGGACAAACCCTATTACCTCGAATCTCTTGCTTGAACGAGCGTGACATTATCAATATGCCTCCAGAGAACTGGGCGCCATTGCTCACGACGCTTGCCTCTTTTTTCGTCGCGACGGAATAGTAATAGATCGAGTTGAAGACTATTACGCAGATATCGCCCTTGTGTTTCATTGGCCCCCAAGCGAAATAGACAAACTCAGCTACGACGATCTATTACTGTTTCGAGAGCTGGCCAGACAAAGGCACGAACAAACACCACAAGAGAGCGAATGAGCTCTCTTTTTTTGTATCAACAAAAGGCTATCCAGAATGAAAATGAAACTGTCTGTTCTCATGGATATGAAAGATAAAACTTCAGCTGTTCTCAAAGGGATGAGTGGCGAGAGTGACTATTACGCCAAGTCCATCAAAAAGGTACAGAAGACACAGGCTGATGACTCTGCAGCAATGGGGATGATTGATTCTTTAAAAACGTCACGAACAGCAATGGACAAGAACGCCATTGCTGTTGATGCAGTCAGCGAAAAGCTTGAGGAGTTAAAAGTAAAAGCAGCAGGCGTTGAATCCCCAAGCGCTGCGCTCACGGAGAAAATCACAAAGCAGCAAGCTAAGCTGAGCAAACTGAACACTGAGCAAGAGGGTTACAAATCCCATTTAGAGAAGCTCGATACCCAGTTAAAAAAGACAGGAGTAAATACAGGGAATCTTGATGATGAGTACGACCGACTGAATCGAAGTTACAAGAAGCACGGTAAGGAAATTGGCAGGCTTAGTAAGCGTTATACCACCTTACAAAGAGTCATGAGCCCGATTCAAAAGCTGAACCGTTCCATCAAATTTCCAAAGGTCGGCGCTGCAGCGGCAGGAAAAGGAGCCGCGCTGTTAAGTGGTTTGAGCTTTGCTGGGTTAGTAACACAAGTGAACGGTGCAGCAGGTGAAATGGACAACTTGGCAAAGACATCAGCTAACCTAAAATTACCTATTGAAGAACTTCAAGCCATGCAATCCCAAGCTGAACATGCCGGGGTAAGCTCTGATGCACTGTCTAACTCGATGCTTCGCTTTACCAAGCGACTTGGCGTGTTGCAACAAACGGGTTCAGGTGCGTTAGGCTCTTACCTCAAGAAGAGTGAGAACGCGCTGCATAAAGACTTACAGGGCGCGAAAGACACTAAGCAGGCTTATGAGATGCTCCTTGAAGAGTTCTCTCAGCTTGAAACGCCACAAGAGCAAATGGCTTTTGCGGACGCGGCCTTTGGACAAGACGGTCGCAAAATGCTGATCATGTTACGTGAAGGCACAGAAGGGTTAACAGCAGCAAGAAAAGAACTCAATGCACTGGGTGGCGGTGCGACTGCAGAAGATGCGGCGAAAGCTGAAGCCTACAACGATGCTCTGCAAAAAATCGAAGAAAGCGTTCGCTCTATGAAGTTTGCAGCACTTGCACCCATCATGGAAAAAGCAACCAAAGCATTCACCCAGTTTTCTGAGAAGTTTAAGAACGCAGCCTGGCGAACCGATTTTATCGAAAAGCTTATTCAAACCGTAGACGGCCTTTATCAAGGTTTTGAACTGCTAGGTAAAGGGCTTATTTGGTTAGCGCAAAACTTCAAAGGGATTCTGGCGACGGTCGCCATTCTAAAAGTGGCGTTGATTGCTTTGAATGCTGCCGTTTTAGCAAACCCAATCGGGCTCATGGTGGCCGCTGTTGCCGCTGCAGTAATCGCGATTACTTATTTAATCGATAAGTTCATTGGCTTAGATAAAGTCATTAAATGGATTGGTGATGGCATTGGCTGGTTGTGGGATAAATTCAAAGCGCTAATCAACAAACTGCCAGATGCACTTATCCCTGACGGGTGGAAAATTCAAACCGATGAAGCTGGCCAAGAAGTCGATAACTTAGCCGCTAAACTCAATCGTATCGAAGATAAGAGTGCCACACTTGGAATCACGACCAATGAAACCCAAAACCGAACGGAGCGAACCCAAACTGAGCGAGGTTACCACGCTTATCAAACCGGAGGGATTCAGCCTCTTAAGGGAAACACAGCGTATAGCCCATTGGGCAACCAAACCGTGAAAAGTAAATCTGAAGTGTCATTGACCATCAAATCAGATAAGCCCGTTGCGATTGAGAAAGCGCAAAGTGAAAAAGGCACCGACTTAAATTTGGATGTGGGGAATATGGCGACAAGCTTTTAGCTTTCTTTGTTGAACTTCTTGCTCACGCCCAATGGTAGGGTGTGAGTTCTGAGTTCATGTTTGAGCTATACGACAAAGTCTCTTAGTGAGCACAGGCTCTTGCAAAAACGAGTCAACGCATTTCTGCCCTAAAATGAATTGCGCTAAAGTATTGGTGAAATTAATAATCCTGACGATCCAGTGTGTGTTTAGGATAACTCTGGGAGAATTTTCACAAACACCCACCCCAAACGAGTTTTCCAACCCTTATATACCAACAATCCATGGAGGTCTTATGAAATTCAAGCAACACACATCCCCCATATTACTTCGCCATTACAAATCTAAACTTTCATCACTCAACTGGACTGAGATGATAAATTTCTCTAATCAGTCGCGATGTAATGATATAAGAGATGCTGTAATTGCTAGTCGACTTCGTATCTCAAATCGAAAGCTGCATAAACAGACGAGTCTTATAGCGAGAAAAATTGATAACACGCAGATGGAATTAGTCACTATTACTATCGGGGCTAATGTTGGTATAGATTCATACAATTACCTCCTCAATCTTTTTGGTATAAAGGACTGCCGAGTGATGGTTGTTGTTTTCTGTACGTGACACGATAGACGTTCAATGGATAGAGTATTAGGCACGTTAAAATAAAGATACCGTCGCAATTCCAGTTGCGTTATGCATTATTACTGAGACTAAAAACACAGCTTGCACTGAGGTGTGGTAGGAGATTTTATGGCAACACTGAAAGAGATTGAGAACCTGATTGCACACTTTAGCTCAACTTATCGTAGAGCTGAACTCCCCCAGATACGCGGAAGCGGGTTGTATAGTTTATCTTCGGATCAAAATAAAGTTCTTAACGCGGAATCTCATTGGCCTGAAACTTGGCCAAATAACGATGAGCGTGGTGTATATGCAATACTCTCAGATCATGAAGTACTCTACATTGGTAAAGCATCGCTACAAAATTTAGGTTATCGATTAAGCCATTACTTTAGCTATAGCGCAGACCGAAAATCAGCAATACCAAAGCCTGGACATAAATGGAGTAAAACACCAACAGGAATAGTAACTTGGGCTGTTCCTAAAGAGCTATTTTTTGAAGCTTCGGCATTAGAAGAGTTCCTTATATCTAGATTAAAAGAAAGGCTGCCAGACAATACAGTTGGAACCGCGAAGTGAGAAGCCCACTCGGCGCTTCATCATGACAGTTTCCATGATCTAGCAATATAATATTTGATTAAGTCGGTTAACAGATTTGTTCTTTAGCCACGACGAACTGACTTGCTAAGTTTTAATCTCGCGAAGCCACTAAAACGTTTTTTGCTAAAACCTTCTTAGGTTCGCCGAACTAACTATCACGAATCTCTAGAGCAGACCAAATTAATCTAATCCATGTAGTGATTAGCGATACAGCAATGTTCAGTAGCTTTCTTCCGAAATACTTTTTGGATTCACACAACGCATTGATACTGGTTGAGTTTTATAATGAATGACATCAACATAGACGGAATACAAACATGGAATAATTCAGGCTATAACGCGTTATGTTTATTGTCTGAACAAGGAGGATAATTTGAACCTGAGAACTATTGTTATCATTGTTTTGGTTACTGTTTTAGCCGGGTGTGCAGCTAAAGGCCCAAACGAAGAGCTTCAGATGAGCAATGAATGTTATCAAAATACTGTTGACGAAAGGATATCTAAATTCACTAATAATTTTACTAGTGACGACTTGAAAGACTTAACTTTTGCTTTAAGGAAACATTACTTAAAAGTATCCCATGCAATGCTTCTAAAACAGCGAGCAAATGATATCTCAGATCCATTTGGTGGTATTCCTGCATCCTTTGAATTAGAAGCAGCTCAAGAAAGCGTGATTAGTAGCCTTAAACCAATCTACATGATTCTTAACCGTAATTCAGTTCCACAATTTGTATCTACGCATGTACAGCAGCAAATGAAAGACGGTTTGGCTATTTGCTATGGGGAATAATAAAAATAAGGATTAAGGTATTGGGTAGCTGACACTAAATCCTGACTATTGAGCAAGCCCGTTGGGATGCATTTTCACCTCAAAAGTATTCCTTTCAAATTAGAACCTAGGTATCTCCTAGTGTAGTGGGAATAATGCAACTTGCTTCAACAAAAGCCCTTATCCATTTGAATAAGGGCTTTGTATTAGTAAATGCTCGTTCTTTGTTAAGTCACTCGGCTCCCCAAACAGATGTGCTTGCGAATTTTTCAATGCTAGTTCAAGAATAAAGCTAAGTTAATAAGGAGAGCTAGAATGGTCGTTAACCCACCTGAATTAGAACCATTTTTCCATTTCGTCCGTGTATCTATTGTCAGTGCTCTAGGAGGCGATGAAGGGGCATACTGTTCAAACGAAACACTAGAGCAATATATAGACGCAACCAATAACAACATCACCCCATTACTCTACGACTTCTTCGTAAAATTCGATTACCTGTACGCGCTGCAGCAAGCAAACGCGCCACTAAGTACCGAAGAGTCAGAAGTACTACTTTCAGCCCAAGACTTGATTGACGAAGTACACCTTACTGTCATGTGATCCCTTTCTCGTTAGTTCGCCATAAGTGCTTAAAACAATTGGGGTGTACCAAAAGTCTCATCTTGCTAGCTAACTGCCCCACTTCGTTTATACTAAGCGCAACTTATCTATAGGCTGTGATTTCAAAAAACTCATTGGTACACCTATAGTACACCTCATCCGATTGGAACCCTTACATCACATGGCTCTAAAACCCACAATCTACAAGTTTCGTATCTCTTTAACCGATATGAATCGCGACTATTACGACTCTTTCAATCTAACGGTTGCACAACACCCTTCTGAAACAGAACAGCGAATGATGGCTCGAATCATGGCTTTCTGTATCAATGCATCTCCTGAACTTGAGTTCACTAAAGGATTGTCTAGCATTGAAGAACCCGATTTATGGCAGAAGTCGTTAGACGATCAAATCCTAGAATGGGTCGATGTGGGCGAACCCGATCCAGAGCGTGTTAAGAAGGCAACTCGCCTATCTAAATCAGTACGCGTATTCAGCTTCAACACTAAATCAAACGTTTGGTGGGAGCAGAACAAAGGTAAATTCGGCTACCTAAAAGCTCAGATCGTTCGTCTAGACAACGATGGTATTGAGCAGCTAGCAGCCATGACACAACGTACGATGGATCTTTCAGTCATGCTGACGGGTAACTCTGCTTTCATTAACAGCGATACTCAATCGGCAGAAGTAACGTGGGAAGAGCTACAGAGTAATGACTGAGCGTCCAACCCCGAATAATTCGCAAACAGCAGCTAGCCAGCTAGAAGAAGCCAAGCAACAAGCCGACGCGCAGCAAGAAATCAAAGCTAAACAACAAGCTAGAACCAAGCTTCACCAGTGTTTAAAAGAAGCAGGTTTAGGTTCAGTCAAAGCGCTCTCGACAGGCTACGAGAAAGAGCTGTCGTCATTTATTGATGAAAACCACGCTCTGTTCAAACACGCTTGCGAGAACAAGCCTGACAACTCTGCACGTCAGACGTTGCTTGGCCTGTTAACCAAGGTACATATCGATGCAAGCTATCGCTTTGAAAGCTATAAAGAAGCGAATGAGACGATGCAAAATGTATTCGATAATACTGTGGGCACTGAGCACAGTGACAAGTTTCAAAACTCTAACGCTCAACAGTTAAAACTAGTCACGCATTTGTGGTTGTTCATTCAAGGACGACTAGGAATGGATTACAGCCTAGCCAATGATCACGCAGCTGTAGCCGCTACGCTATTGTCTCGTATATCGAGAAGCAGTGATGATGAGATTCGCGTAGAGTTCATGGCCAGTTTTTACGATGGTTTGAACATCTATCAAGCCGAGAACAAGCCATCAGGTATTGTTCACCACTTAAAGCGTTTGTTTAACCTTTCTTAAGCACTCCCACCAGCGACTGATTCTAGTTACGCTCTATATGCTTTCAACAAACGTTAAGATATAGAGCGTGCTTTTTCTGCTTGGCCGCAACAGATTCCCTATTACGTTCATTCCTCACTTTAGGGAATGGCGAAAGTGAATAAGTCGCTCATTCTTCACTTTAGGGAATAACAGCATTCTCAGCCATTACAGTTGACTTCATTGCAGGCGTAAAAAAGCCCCGCATAAAGCGAGGCTTAGAATATTTTCAACGAACTTCAATTTACAAAGGCTAAATCACGTGCATCCAATAACGAAAAGTATTAACGCAGGCCGTGTAAGAATTCGTGGCGCGTTGCTGGGTTTGATCTGAAGATACCGCCCAGAGCTGTTGTTGTCGTTTCGCTAGTCGCGTCCATTACACCGCGTGATTTCACGCAGTAGTGAACCGCATCCATGGTGACAGCAACGTCATCAGTTTCGAGTAGCGTTTGCAGTGCAACAAGGATCTGCTGCGTCATACGTTCTTGAACTTGTGGGCGCTGAGCAAAGAATCGAACAATACGGTTAATCTTTGAAAGGCCGATGATTTTCCCACGAGGGATATAAGCGACCGCAGTCTTACCATCAATCGTCACTAAGTGGTGCTCACAAGTACTGGTCACGGTAATGTCTTTTACTCGTACCATCTCACGAACGCCCATCTTGTTTTCGATTACCGTAATTTTAGGGAAATTGGCGTAATCCAAACCAGAGAAAATTTCATCCACGTACATTTTAGCAATACGTTGCGGTGTTTCTTCCAGACTATCGTCCGTAAGATCAAGTTCAAGGAGAGTGAGAATCTCACGCATATGGTGTTCGATTCGTTCCTTTTTCTCTTCTCGGCTAACCTGGTTTGGACTCATTGGTGTCTCTAAACCACGGCTTGCTAGCGCATCTTTAACCAACTTCGCTGATTCGCTAAGACCTGACATTGAACTTCCTCTTTTATTACCCCTTCTGGATGGCAAACAAGGATACTCGGAATTTTGAATAAATACACCCATATTTTAAGGGAGGTCATTATTTACGGGGCTTAAACTGTGCTAGAGTGGCTAGAATTTCGTTGGCGAACCAGGTGTTCTGATCATTATTTAACCACCATTGCCAACCACAAAACCAAAACAATAACGATCAAAGGATTTCAATTATGGGCTGTTGCGACGCTCCGGGCTTGATGCCAATTGAAGAAGCACTAGATAAGCTGCTATCGCCAATTCAACCTATTCGAACGACCTTATCACTGCCATTGGCAGAAGCATTGGGTTACGTACTTGCTGAAGATATTCTATCCCCTATTTTCGTACCTCCTTTTGATAACTCAGCAATGGACGGCTATGCACTGCGCTTAGCAGACCTAGAGAACAGTAAAGTGCTGCCTTTAGCGGGCAAGTCCTTTGCAGGTCAACCTTTTGAAGGTGAATGGCCAGCAAACACCTGTATTCGCATTATGACTGGCGCAAAGATCCCGGAAGGTTGTGACGTCGTAATCATGCAAGAAAACACTGCTGAAACTGACGCTGGCATTGAGATTCAGCAAGACGACATCAAGCTGAACAATAACATTCGCCCTACCGGTGACGACATCAAGCAAGGCGATATCGTTCTTAGCCGTGGCGAACGTTTAACACCTCGTGACATTCCAATGATTGCTTCGCTCGGTGTGAGTCATGTAACTGTGGCACACAAACCTAAAGTCGCTTTCTTCTCTACTGGCGATGAGCTCAAGCCATTAGGTCAGCCTCTTGAAGATGGTCAGATCTACGACAGCAACCGCTACGGTATCAAACCGCTGATTGAAGCGTTTGGTTGTGAAGCGATTGACCTAGGCATCATCCCTGATTGCCCTGCAACGCTTAAAGAAACCTTCGAGAAAGCTCAAGAACTCGCGGATGTTGTTGTGACTTCTGGCGGTGTGAGTGTGGGTGAAGCGGATTACACCAAAGATATTTTGGAAGAACTCGGCCAAATCGGCTTCTGGAAGCTAGCTATCAAACCAGGTAAACCGTTCGCATTTGGTGAGTTGGATAACGCTTGGTTCTGTGGCCTACCGGGTAACCCAGTGTCTGCAATGATGACTATGTATGTGTTAGTTCAACCTATGCTGGCTAAACTTGCCGGTCACACTGCGTGGACAGCACCAGAATCGATTCCTGCGATCACTAAATCTGCATTCAAAAAAGGCCCAGGCCGTACTGATTATCAACGTGGTATTTACTCGATTGAAAACGGTAAGTTTGTAGTAGAAACAACAGGTAACCAAAGCTCTGGCGCTTTCCGCTCAATGAGCTTAGCAAACTGCTTTGTGGTACTAGAGCGCGAACGTGGCCGTGTTGAAGTCGGTGAAACGGTTCAGATTCAACTGTTTAACTCCACGCTTTACTAACGAGGCTTGCTGATGGAAATACTGTCTGACGCAGAGATGCTTCGTTACAATCGCCAGATCATTCTCAAACAGTTTGATTTTGAAGGTCAAGAAGCGCTGAAACAGAGTTCAATCTTAGTGTTAGGTGCGGGTGGTTTAGGCTGTGCCTCTGCTCAATACCTTGCGACTGCGGGCATTGGTAAGCTAATGCTGATCGACGACGATGTTGTCGAGCTTTCAAATTTGCAGCGACAAGTACTTCACACCGATACTGATATTGGTAAGAAGAAGGTCGATTCTGCCGCTGAATCTTTGCAGGTATTGAACCCGCATCTGACGATTGAAACTGTCGAACACAGGCTTGATGACGAGGCACTTGGCAAGTTAATTGAAGCACACTCGCTTGTTCTTGATGCCAGTGACAACGTCGAAACGCGCAATCAGTTGAACCGCTTATGTTACGCATCAAAAACGCCTCTAGTATCGGGCGCTGCGATTCGCATGGAAGGTCAGATTAGCGTATTCACTTATCAAGATGAAAATGCACCTTGCTACCAGTGCTTGAGCGCTCTATTCGGCAACGCTGCTCTAAGCTGTGTTGAAGCCGGTGTGATGGCACCTGTTGTTGGCATGGTTGGCGCGGCTCAGGCTTTGGAAGCTATCAAGGTTATTGCCGGGTTTGGACAACCAAAGCAAGGCAAGCTTTTGATTCTCGATGCCATGTCTCACAGCTGGCGTGAAATGAATTTAATGAAGATGCCTAATTGTTCGGTGTGTGGTAAGTAATAAAAAGAGCCAAAGCCCATTGAGTTGGCTTTGGCTCGTTACCCTAATACGTTGTTAATGATTAGAAGTATATTCAGAAGCGACGTAATCTAGCTCCTTTTGCTCTGCGAGCATCTCAACTACAATTTCAGGTAGTGATGGAACCCCATGAAGAAAACCTTGTTGGTTAAAGCCGCCTAGAGCTTCCAGAAATGCACAGGTGTCTTTATTTTCAACACCCTCATAGATAATACGTGCGTTTTTTACCGAAACGAGCTTCTTAACTTCATCGATTTTTTGCATGTAATCAATGTTATGGCAAAGTCCCCATGTAATGGTTTTATCTATTTTTATCTCACTAATAGGCAGTTTGACAATACGTTCAATATTCGATGCTTCCATCCCAAAGTCATCTATAGAGATCTCAAAACCATTCAACCTTAGCCGTAAAATATTTGCCAACAATTCTTTTTCAATATTGCCTGAAAGCCCCTTTTCAGTCAGCTCTACAACGATAGTATGCTCAATACCTTGCTTATAGATCTCGAGTAGATTATCGACAACAGATTCATCAGTCAGTAAATTAGGATCGATATTAATTGAGAACCTCAACGATTTATCAAGTTCACTGAAGTGGAGATGATAATCCTGAATGAATTTATTTATCACGATATTGGTAAAAACCTTTTGCTTTCCTAGCTCTTCAATTACTGGCAAAAAATAGCTCGGTGGAAGTAAGGTCCCGTTTTCATCAGACCATCGTGACAACACTTCAAACCCCGAAATAACATTTATATCCGAAACAACTTGCGGCTGATAAACCAGATTGATGGGAAAATCGTCATCGATGATTGTTGCACGGTTACCAAAGCCAAGCTCGCTTTTGGTTATGGTTTCAACTTCAAGTGCTTTATCAACCAACTCACTTATTTGGTTAGCCCAAATAGGCTTTTCTAGTGAAGCGACAACATTTAACTCATAGAGCTTTCCAAGCATACTCACCGAGCTAACAATGGATTTATCCAAACCTGAAATAATGATTATTTTAGACTCAACATTTTGTTGCGACATCATACTCAAGAGTTCAAATCCATCGCCATTGGGCATCATGATGTCCATAATCACCAAATCAAATGATGCGTTTTGCATTTTGCTCATTGCATCGAACGCATTTTCTGCAAACTGTACAGATGTTTTTTTATTAGATAAAGAGACCGCATTTTTAATGACCTCTCTCGATAGTTCAACATCGTCAACAATCAATACTGTGTTATTCATTCTCTTCACCTTTATAGTTTGCAATAATATCCATCCAAGTGCGTTGTGATTTCATTTTCTTTGAATCCAAGTTCATGACCTTCATTGATCTATCGTTACTTCTTACACTTCGATACTCGCAGCCCAATGAAAAAAACAGATCAAAAATCCTTTTGCTTTTCAGTAGTATATAAAACTCTTTATCTGGATTTAAGCTTTGTAGATACTTGTACGCCTCTCTGCCCATTGTGTCTGTAAATGACGAATAATGAGTGCAGTTAAAAGTAACAACTAAATGTGCTCTATCTTCTTTAGATACTAAGACTTGCTCCAAAAAATCTGCTGCAAGATTATAGTTAGCACTTAATAAGTGTCCGATTAATTGCCCATTAACCGTGACGAGCGTTAACTCTCCAGAATATTGATTTATTATTTTTTCAATAATTACCTTTCTACTCAGACCTAAATCTTCTAAATTACTGAGCATAACGTTATCCTCATATTCAAAGATGACATCAATTAACTTGGTAATCTTCCCAAGAAGGAATGAATTATTTGAGTTAATCACCGTAACTTCTGTTTGGACGTGCATGTTCATATCAATATAACCGTTATTATTAAATTTATTCGTTAACCCTGTGAGAACTGTTTGTGAGTCGTTTGCCTCCCAAACATCAAATATGTTGACTCCAATAAGGTCCAGTAACTCGTTTTGACGTTTTAAGTGGGGAGTTGTTACTCCTCTTTCCCAACGGCTTAGTGTCACAACGTCCAGGTTGTTAAAGTTAGAGTTACTTCTTTGAATCGCATCAACAAAATTAGTTTGAGACAAACCATTATTAACACGAAACGTACGTATAATATTTCCAAACATAGCTTTATTTTCTTATTCGTTATTGTGATTTAGCTTATTTTTAATTAGATACGAACAAAAGCTAAGGGCAAGCTGTGATTGAATAATTTGAAAATGCCCAGCTACTCTCAACACTTATTGGATGATAGTTATTTTCATAACAGTTTGGGCATTATCTTGATGACAATGCCCATAACTCTCAGAAAAACAGATGAAAATAATACATGAAGATCCGAAGATGGCTTACCCTCAGGTTATAGGTAGGAGTATTTAACTAAGTTAGCAAGTACCACCTGATAAAGCGCAATGAAGCTTTAGCTTTAGATCGCTCGGGTTGAGCGGTTTGGTTAGATAACACGAAAAGTATTGGTCCATTCGAGCCTCTTCTTGAATGGTAGCTCGTGCCGTAACGGCAATTATAGGTAACGATGGCTTACGCTTTTCCAACTCAGAAGCAAGCTCAATGCCATCCATAACCGGCATTGAAATATCCGTCAGTACAACATCAAAGTCATGTTCAGAAGCGAGTGCTAAAGCCTCCAAACCATCATTCGCGGTCATGCATTCACAACCTAGCTCGTTTAAGTGGAACTCTAGAATTTCTCGGTTGAACTCAACATCATCAACGATCAAGGCTTTTTTACTTGTGCAGTCTAAGCGCTCTCTAACGTTATATACCTGTTCAGCAACACCGTTAGAACACTCAAGAACATTCATAATTTCTTGAGCTGGGAGTGAGATAACAAAAGTACTACCGGTGCCGAGCACACTCTCAACACGCAACGAACCCTTCATTAACTCTACGATGGTTTTAGTTATCGCCAAGCCCAAGCCAAAACCAAACTGTTGGTCTTCTTGATTAACCTGTTCAAAGCCGTTAAACACCGCATCCAATTTATCTTGGGGAATACCGACTCCAGTATCGCTTACGGAGATATTGAATGCTCTATCGTCGGTTGAAACTTCTATTGTCACCCCTCCCTTGTTTGTAAACTTCAATGCGTTCGAAACTATATTATTGATTGCTTGCTTAATACGAAGCTCATCAATCATCAATGTTGTCGAAGCATCGACATTGCATATAATATCAAGCGACAATTGTTTAGACTCGCTAAGCGGAAAAAACGTATTTTCAATTTCGCGCATCAAACTCATTACTGACAGGCATTTAGGGTTTAATGAATAGCTTGCTGCTTTTACTCTTTCAAAATCCAATAGGTCATTCACAATGCCTAAAATAGTATTGCTCGCACTCGAAATACCGTTCAGCTGATGGCGATATTCGTCAAAGTTTTTGCTATGGCTTAGCATATGTGTATAACCAATAATCGCGGTCAGTGGCGTGCGAACCTCATGGGACACATTTGAAAGCAGCACCGATTTCTGTTTATTGGCCTCACTCGCCTCTTGCGCTGCTATCTCGTACTGCTTCGTTCGCTCTTCAACTTCATATTCAAGCCCTTCAATCAAATTTTGAATCTGGATCCCAGCCTCAGAATAAGCCTTTGAAAGCTGTTCAATTTCGTCTCCATTACTATAAACAGTATGTCTGGATTTATTAAAATCACGCTGCTTTAGATATTTAGCTTGTGCGATCAATTTAGAAATAGGTATCAGCATCTTATTCACCGCGATTGAGTTAATAGCTAAAAACAGACCAAGCAAAAGGATATAAGCAAAGAACAGGCGTTTGATCAACGAGTTATCACCAGATAAAACCAGCTCTTTGGTGGTCGCATAACTGGAACGAATCACATGCTCTGGCGTGACTAAAATCAACCTCCAACCGGTTTGACGGTTCTGAACAAAAGTGACATTGAAAACACCTTTTTCGCCACTTACCACAAAACTACCCAAGTAATGTGACATGATATGGCTTCCGACACTCTTTTGAATTTGTTCATCAAAAACACTTTCAGACATCAATTGGTCGACATTCTGTTGTAGATTCGACGCGATAAGCTTGCCGCTGTCGTCTACTAAGAAATAACGGTATTGGAATTCATCGATCATATTTTCAAAAGTCAGTGAACGAGAAAAATACTCTAAATCTAAATCAAATTTGAGTAACGCGTTATCCCAGTGCTCTGGACGGATATAAATGGCAAACTTAGTGACGTGCCCCACTTTAACTTCTTTCCCTATATAGAAATTCTTGTAGTGGATCATGCGACTAAAATCGACAGAAATAGAGCGGCTTACAATACCATTTTCGGTGATAGATACTTCTTGGTTGCGTTCAGTGTCAATAAAAAGCACCTTTTTGATAAAGGGCTTAAGCTTAGTATTGATATAAGCCAGCTGTTTATTACGAAGTGCCTCGTTTTTCGATTCATTAACAAAATCATGAGCAAAATCAATCGCCACATGATCCACTTCCTCAGTGATCAGCTCGACCTCTTTATCAAGGGTTACACTTTGAGCTTTCACAAAGGTAAGTAGAAGCTTTTTGTTATTTCCCGTAATGCTCTCCTTTATCTCTTCAAATTGGTTTTGTGAAGAAACCTGAACGATTTCGATAGCGGAGTACGTAAGCAACACCACAAATAGAACCAGTATTGTTGCGTTGGTGAAAATGATTTTATTTTTAAAAGACACGTTCATATCCTCCAACTTAAGCGTCAAAAAGTTGAATCATGGCGTTAGACACATCCATCAAAATCTTTTTTCCTGCACTTTCATTGATTACCGCGTCGTAGTGCTCCAATTTAAGACAAATTCTTGCAACCTCTGTAGCCCCGCAAGATAACGCAATGCCTTTCACTTTATGGGCGAGCGCTCGATTGGACTCACCTCCTTGAAGAATATCATCATTAACCTTGTGCAAACTTCTAATAGCAATCTGACGAAATCGAACGCCAATATCCGATTGAAAGTTACAACCCGTCGCCATTAAAAATACATTTGTGTCGATGCTATACATACCAATTTCTCCCGCCTTCGTGACCCCCCTTAATTTTGACCGTCTGTTACAAAACTGATATGGCAGATCGAGAATTTAAATAACCGGCATGCCTAATGGCATTGTCTGTTTTTTAACTTGGCTTATGCCATATTCACTGCTGGCTACATTTGGACAATAGATCACACTTTTTATGATTATCGAGTGAAAATAATGGCTCAACTTTTCAGACATACTTTTAGACGCTTGGAACAATTAGGTCGAGTGTCTATAAAACAAATATTTGGCGTAACGGCCTTCTATGTAGATCACGTTTTGCTCGTTCTACATAAAAGTGGGGAGCTGTACCTCAGAGGAACACCGGCACAAGAAGGCTACTTTATTAACAAGGGCTACCCCAAGGTGAATGCGAGCGTACTTGGAGTAAGTCAGAATGCGGATTATTACAAGTTGCCAGCAAACCCTTGGAGCAAGTATTCTTTGACTCTATGTGAAGCAGAAATCGCACTAGAGCAAATAAAGAGATCACGAAGCAGTTATATTTCTGCTCCCGAAAGGCTCAAAGACTTACCCAACATGCGATTCTCAACTGAGCAACTTCTTGAGAAAGCGGGTATAAACTCCATTGAGAAACTCAAAAACCTGGGCACGATTGGTGCTGTAGAGGCTATCCAACAGCATACCCACCATAAACCAACCATCGAGTTAGTTTGGTCGTTAGAGGGTGCAATCCAGGGTATACACCGTTCACAACTGCCGACGAACCTAAAAAATGCATTGCGCACCCAAGCTCAAAGTTATTGTTAGCCTATATTGTTTTAACGAAGCTTAGATTCTTGTTAAATCCAAATGCGGTCAATTTGATGCCGTGGCTATTCCTAGCTACGGCTCATTAGGCTAACCCGCTGTCCTTAAGTGATTTCACTCAAGTTTAACGTCTTTAAATTAGCCTCCCCTTTCATTTGATCGCCCACTCCGTTTTAATTTTCACTGCCAGCCTTTATTTTGGTTTCCTACTATTCCCTCTGCTACAAATTACCATTCAAGTTTTAATGCAACTGAATTTATAACTATTTATTTTACAACCTGCCCTATCGCTACCAAACTAGGCATATCAACACAACACTAATAAAAGGTGCCTAAATATGCGTTCATTAATCTTTATTTCAACAGCAGTATTAGCAACTCTTATCTCTTTTCAGTCGGCGGCCGCAAATGTCACTGTGCGTTGGACAGGGAAAGTACCGACTTCTGACTGCGCTTCAAACCCTATTAGCAATCAAGTCGCGTTCAACTCACAAAGCGAACGTTGTAAGGTTGAACTTAAACAAACTGAAATAACTAATACAAAAACAGCAAATAAAATGGTTTCGTTTGATGTGTAATATGAAAGGAAAACCCATTAAGTAGGCATAATAGCCAGATTAATATTCAACCTGACCTTGCATGTAATCGCAGCAAATAAATAATACGGGTATGATAATTAAACTGGCTGTTTGTTTATGCACTTAATCTTACATAAAGGGTCGCTAAGAATTTCGCTAGCCGACCACCCAACGATAAAACCCATCCAGCTCACACTCAGTGAATTTTTAGTTCTAAAAGAGTTACTCACTCATCAAGGGGAGCATTTAACCAAACACCATCTACTAAAAATGGGATGGCCCAATTCATTCGTCTGTGACAATGCATTGAATATGGTGATCATGTCTTTAAGAAAGAAGCTTCTTAGGCTCGGTGGATGGATAGAAATCAATACCATTTACAAGATAGGTTATAGTTTAAATAAAACTGACAAAATATGTGTTTTGCAGTGAATTTAAACACTCCCGTCCAAAAACCAGCGCCGCCAACCTACAACTTGCCTTTGAATATGACCAATGCATTCGGTCAGTTGCATCAATGGCTAGGTGTTGTATCGCTCCTCTCGCTTTAGTCTTAAATGAGACCTCAACTTGCTTGGCTCTACGACTGATGCAGGTGTAATGCGGACAACTTAACGGCACATGGGCTAACCTAAATATCGAGTCGATAAATCCTTGCAGCGCTCTCAGTGGCATAGAAAAAACTCGTTTCACCATGAGTGCTGTCGTAATAGCTAAATCACTGAACCGACGTGGCCTCCCGCGCTTATTCTGTTTGCTTTGCGCCCACCCACTTATTGCTTCTTCATCGATCCAGAAGGTCAGAGAACCACGGTTAATGAGCGATTGGTTGTATTGCTTCCAGTTGGTTGTTTTGTAACAAGGTTTAGGCATAAGGCTACGAGAGAGAGTGGTGGTAGCTGATCAGATCGTAGGTTCTTGATTTAGTTCCATTGAATTACGCAACAAAGCCCCTGCCAATGCATACTATACGAGCGTTAAGCTCCGTTCTTGTCATTTTTGATAAGGCGACAACACTGAGTATATGTCAGCCTGATACGCACGAGACGTAGTTCTGATTGGATGGGTTGTTGCTGTTGACGTTGCCATAGTTGAGGTTCACGTTGTAGTAGTTGGAACCATTAGCCGTCGACGACCAGTAGTTGTTGTTGGTCGCCCAACCCTTCACGTTTGCACTTATTGTTTATACGGAGTGTTGCCTTTCGACTTGCCCCCCTTTATTACCTCTAATAAGGCCATAAGTGCCGATAACATACCAGGGCCCGCTCACCAATGCCGTAACAAAGGTGTTCTCTAGGCGCAGCAACGCTGCTATGTTCCCTGTTTTTAGCGTATCGCCTTATCAAAAACATTACTAAGGCTACCGTTCAGTCCAACGAATAACATCAAACAGCAACCTACCCTCTGGGTTAGATGTGTCCGGTGTGCATTCGTCTAGCTGGTGTACTAACCACTGTGGCATCCAAACTTTAGCGAAGCTGTTATCTATTTTTAGTCTAGGATTTAAGTCAGACCGTTCATGTACAGGTAAGTCGTTTTTGTGCGATAGATACCACTCTTCCCAATTAGACATATCGGCATAAAAACCAATGCTGATGATACCTTTTCGTCAGGAAACACCCCTACTTTTGCAAGGCTGCTTACAGGTAACCCGCCCGATAGAACACATTGTGACCCGAGTTTTTTAACCACTTTAGCTGACACTTTTAAAACAGGCAAAGAGGGGGGAGTGACCACCCACTGCTGCCATGCGAACAGCGCTTGATCATAAAAACGAACAAACATGCCTTCATGTATGCCGATAATTTTACCTTGTTGCTGACTAAGCTTGAGTTTTGTTTCAATATCCATATTAATCCTTACTGAGTTTAGAAAATAAACCGCTACCCTCTATAAAAAGAAAAAACGGCCCTGCGGGCCGCAAACTCTGAACGTTGAACCCTAAGAACCTGATACGCACGAGACGTAGTACTGACGGGATGGGTAGCTGCTGCCGACGCCGCCATAGGTGAGGCCCACGCTGTAGTAGTAGCCGGAACCATTAGCCGTCGACGACCAGTAGAAGTAGCCGGTCGCCCAACCCTTCGCGGTGTACATGTGACCAAAGTTATTAAAAAGACTCGTCAACTCATCTATATTTGCTAAAGCCCAATCATCTCTCCCGTTAAGCTCAAGTGTATTATAATGTTCACAAAGGCTATGTGCTTCAGTAACACTAAAAATTGCAAACGATCCTGAAGGACCATAAGGGATATTGTCAACATGACTACCGTAGTAATTACCACTATAGCCAACAGCGTTTAAAAAGCTCTCACTTGGAGTACCGGTAAACAACTTTCCATCGCTTTCCGCAATTTTAACACAGGCACCCGCGGCGTTTTGTTGATCATCATCCCCAACTTGGCCACCACACAAATAGGCATGAAAGGTAACTTGGCTAATCGCATTAGTCTGTGTATTGGTTGTTGTGGTGTAAGATGACGCCACATCAAAGGTCATGGTCGTTGTTGGGGTTTGATAGTTTGTATCCCACTTTACCCGCACTTTTTGCTCACCTGATTCATCGGTTTGAGTCGTTTCCGCTTCAAGGATAGGAGTAACCATTTCTGCGGTGTCTGGGTGCTGTTCTGTACTTACCACTGAAATGACTGAGTAACCTTCTACTGGGTTGCTATTTTGATCGGTCAAGGTCGCAGTAACCTGGCCACCTTCCACTGACGTATAAGGTACCGTGTCAATCGTTGCTTCTGATGACACTGCAGCCGTCTTTTCATCACCAATAAACTTAACTTCATAGTCTTGAGTAATGCCACCCACATCAAGGGTTAATGTGACGGTTTCCGCTTTTAAACTGGTTAAGCGAAACTCGGCAATACCATAGCTGTCTGTGGTAACGTTATCGCTGTCCAATGTCACATTTGGGCTAGAGACAGAAGCCGTCACAAGGGTATCTGGTCTTACTTCTTGACCGAGTTTTAACTCAACAAATACAGAACCAACATCAACTCCATCCGCGACAACTTCCGTGCTTGAGGTAGGCAATACAGTAATTAAACCTTGCTTAACACATGTCACATAATAAGCCGATGTTGGATCGACATCGCCTGTAAGGGTGCTGCCATCTTTAAGATCCACCCACTTAACCAGATCTGCTCCGTCATCATAAGCGAGGTATTGCGCTTTAACAGGCCAGTTATGTAACGCCTGAACATCGGTATCAGTGGCCATCAGCTTAAGTTGATCAAACGTCGGCACTGAACCACCGATGGTGTCGCAGTATGCTACGGCCGACGGATAACGAAAACCAGCCATATCAATCGCTGGGCTGTAGCCATCATCGTTCAGTTTTATATCATAAGGCGAGCCTTGCCCGGCTGCATCAAGTGCGGTGGGTGGTCCAATATAGAGATCCAACAAATGAGAAATGTCGTCCCATTTTGATGACTGATTAGGATCGGTCACTTCAACACGAATCAAACCCATGTCATACACTCCATTATGATCACTAACCGCAAAACTAATATAGTGGTAACCTGGTTGTGACGCTTGAAAGACGATCGTTTTATTCTGAGTGTCCAGTGGATCTTTAGGTACCGCTTTTGCGTTAAACGATTCAACATACACCAATTGATAATCATCACTATCGTCCGAGGAAACAAAGCCGCTGATGTCGATTTCTTCATCGGTCAATACGTTGACAACAACTGGATATACAATATTATCGTCAATCGTAAAACCTTGGTTAGCTTCGTAGCCCACCGCAACATCTAAAACCCCCATCAGCACAAGGCCATTAACCGAGTCTTCTAACGTATAAAGAACACGGTCAATGCCGGTAAAACCTGACGGCGGGGTATAATCCATAGTCTGGTCATCTGTACTATTTATTTGAACTGAGCTCGAGCGACCGTACGGTAGTGTAAGCTCCGTTAATACAAACTCGTCACCTAACGTAAAGCCGACTTTCTCCAATTCGTCCTTCAGTAAAACACTCACATCTTCATTAATCAGTGTTGTTGCACTTACTGGAACCAGTTCGGTTGAGCTAGGATTACTACTTACCGCAATGCGCGTAACCGCAGAACTCGAACCTTCTGAGCTACTACTATCACTCATTGGCGCTTCAGCCATACGGCTCATTGGCGACAATGTTTTAAGAGTCACATGATATCGATAGTCACACACCTTGGTATCAAAGGCCTGAATTACAAACCCTGTTTCCGTCATACTTTCTACTTGGCAGCTATCATCATTAGACAAGACCTCGACTTCACTCAGCGCAAAGCCACCACCCGTTGATGAAAATACCTTTGACGACAGGTCAACCTCGAACGATTCAGCATAGCCAGTCGAGTAGGTAGCATTTTGAGCGGAAAGCGTCGCGCTTTGAGTATTAGGGGAAACACTTGCTGAGCTTCCGGCACTTCCTTCACTGCCCTCTCCACCACACCCAAAAAGGGTAAGCGTAGTAGCGACGACAAAACCCAGGGGAATGCTTCCTCCTGGCTTATTGCTTAAAAGGTTCATATTACTTCTCTTTACTTTTTATTGATTTCAAAATTGATTTTATGATTTGTATTTAATGTTGTATTGGGCATTTACACTTTGCTGATAACAGTGATGCCATGTAGGCTAAAATTAGCACTGAACATGGGTAATGAATGCTGATCGTCCTTGATTAGCATTAATCATTGAAGGCCTATAATTATGTCTATTTTCAGCGTTCCTATTACTGAATAGGCAGTTGCATCTCTTTAGAGTATTTTTTATCGTAAGATGTTACGGTTACATTAAGTTGTTCACTTTGCGTATATTCCGCAAGAGAAAACGTTTTATCCCGACCAGATACAACAGTGAACTTTTGTTTGCATTGCGTATTATTTTCTGTTGTACATGAGTTAACATAAACATCAATTAGCGTATTACTATTATTATCGATGCGTAAATTCTCGCCCTGATTGTAAATCTTATAATCAAAACTTGGCTTTGTCGTAGGCAGAATATAAACCGGTGAAAAACCATAGTTTATCTCGACACCGTGAATTTTCTCTCCCTCTTCTTTATAACGACTAGGAGTAAATGGCAGCATAAACATCAAATCTTTGCTGTTATCGCAAGACGTGTTGTGACATAAGCTACGAACACCCACGTCTTTCTCTTCACCAGGTCTTAAAACTAATCTTGGGTGCGTAAGAGATATTTTCCAATCATCTAGATTGTTTCTTGTATAACTATTACGAACGATTTTGTCGCCATCAATAAACTGAATTTCTTGTACTTTTCCATTAACAAAAATCGGGTGAGACTCATCATTAATAAGTGTCACGACACCATTGCCCTTTTTATCCGCGACGACAATCATCTTGTCGACATTAAAAGCATTGGCAGCAGTAGAAGTCATTGCTGAACAAATTGCGAATACTGTTAATAGATTATATTTAATTTTCATATTTCTCTCTACTAAAAATAATAAATTTTAGGATACTACTCGTCTATTTTGCTCAGCGCGTATATAACACCAAGCGCGAAAAGAATGAGTACATACATGTTTAAAATATTTGGTCCGATCATTACTCCGCTCTCTTATATTTGACCTTCATGCATATAATTGAGGTATTAATTAGCATATTTGCGAGCCCAAACGATAAAAGGTGAGTAGCTCGATTGGTGAGCAGTATCGCGCATTCGGATTTAAAGGTATTGGCCACTCTTGAATTTCAAAAACGCAAGATGCGAGATAGCTAAACAAGTGTAGATATCATTTACATTGGCGAGATACTCTCTGCTACAAACAAAGAAACACTGCCAAAAAATTGGCAGTGTTTCTGTTTCAAGGAAGGCAACTTAATCTAAACAGCTAACTTTCGGGTAAAGTATTTTCTCTTCAGGGTAAATCAAATTCAAATCACGATTATTAAGATTTGGATTTGCTTCGACTAATTCATCAAGTGAGCTATCAAATGCTCTTGCAATTCGGTGCAAATAGTCGCCAGGAACCACTCGGTATTCAACTAAACGCTGCTGACACGATGGCGCCTTCTTAATTGGGACAATAGACGCCAATTGGGTTTTCGGCCTTGATACTTGGGTCGACTCTTCAACAAGCTGGTCAACATTGGGCCTTGGGTTAATATCTGAAAGGCCTTCTGCGGCTTCATTGCTTGAAAAACGATAAACCAACAGTGCATTAAATGCGTATAGATCGTCTTGTTGACGAGCTAAATCAAAGACGCCTTGGTAACCAAGGTCGGCGCTCCAATTTTTACTCAATTGGTATTTAAGACCAAGCGATGCCGTAAAATTGGTGTCGTCACTAGAAAACGCGCCCCCGACTCCTGCATACAAGGAGGCAAATTCACTGACGGGTAGCAATAAGTCGGTTTCAACCATTACCGCACGTAAACTATCTATTTCCGAATCAGAAAAAGCAGAATAATCAGCATAGCCAAGTTCAAATAGTACGTTTTCACTAATGTTATATCCAACCGCCGCCTTATAACCAAGTGCTTCAGTCTGTCCCATGTTGTCATCAAATGCAGAAAACGTCATGCCACCACTCATCTGGATAGGCAGCTCCTCTGCTGATACACTTATGGATAAGAACACAGCGATAATCGATGACATTAAGTTCATTTTTTTCATCTTAAATACCAGGCTCCAACATGATCGTTACTTCATCAAAATAATCTCCGGAAACAGCAGAACTGCCCTCAATATCGTAATCAAAGTCTAAAGTAAAGTTAATACTTGTTTGCACTCCAGCTCCTTCTGAAATAGCCGTTGTTTGATACATTAATTGTCCTTCATCAACTAAGTTACCAGAGCTGCACTGATCGCAATGAATGCTGTAAGGAATAACTACACCAGGGTTACTTGAATTAACCAATTCGTATGACTGTAAGGGCATTGTTAAAACAATTCCGTCATTAAAATAGCCGTTCACTGTAATATCAAATGACGTTGTCGATGTTATTCTTTTGCCAATTGTGTCGTAGACTGGCGTCATGACACCATCTCCACTTACAAAAACACTGTCGAGTTGAACAGGCTGATAATCAAA
The DNA here is from genome assembly GCF_041470825.1 of Vibrio sp. 10N.261.55.A10. Lineage (NCBI taxonomy): Bacteria > Pseudomonadati > Pseudomonadota > Gammaproteobacteria > Vibrionales > Vibrionaceae > Vibrio > Vibrio sp. 10N.261.55.A10. Next base: position 70,200 of record NZ_JBFRNC010000042.1, read on the forward strand.
TGAAAACAACATCACTTCATTGATGTTGCGATAAGTCATAATGCCGTCATTTTCATAGTAGTAACGAATATTTACCGGCACTGAAGCTGAATATTGCCCCTCTGGTAGCCCACTTAATGCCGACACTATTTCACTTTCGTTAATATCGAAAATAGGTCTCAGGAAAATAAATGGGCTCGATTTTTGTTTATTAATTAATCGAACAGACGAAACACAGTTTGGACCTTCAACAGTCACAATCGGTAGTGACACTTCATCAAATGAGCACCCACCACCTACCGTATTCGCTGACTGGGCAAATTCAATTCCAGTAGTATTGTATTGAACGCCCGATATATCGATCGATATTGACGGTGAAGTATTCCCATTTCCCCCAATTAAAGTCATCTCTGTTGGAGGTGTACCCGAAAATGTCGCGGCCGCCCAAGCTTCTGAAGCCTGCAACATAGGAGGAGTTTCCCACGTACTTGGCAGCATTTTACCATTGTAACGTGTCACATTGTCCCAACGAACACCACCAGCCTTCACTTCCGCGCGAACTTCAAACGCAGCTTGAGCCATGCTTGTCGTCATTAATGCAATAAACGCTACAATATATAGGATAGGTCTAGGCATTATATTTTACCTCTCGTCACCATTTCTTTCTTTGAATAGCTTCTGTCGTGAGATGTCACGGTAATGGTCAACTCGTTATTTCGCATAGTTTCGGTTAAAGGGAACGTCTTATTCCTTCCCGATACAACCGTAAATTTTTGTTTGCATTGGGCTTTGTTTTCAGCAACACATGCATCTACAAAAAAATTGAGCATGGTATTACTTTTATTTTCGACTCTAAGGCTATCACCGTTGTTGGTTAATTCGTAAGAATAATTCGGTTGTGTTGTAGGAATAATATAAACAGGTGCGAATCCGTAATTAATTTCCACACCACTCACTACTTCACCAGGTCTGTATTTACTTGGAGAAAAAGACAGCATAAACATCAAATCTTTTGAATTATCGCATGCAGCGTTGTGGCATAAACTACGTATGCCAATGTCTTTCTCTTCACCAGGGTTCAAAACTACCTTCTGGTGCGTTAATGACACCTTCCAATCGTTTAAGTTGTCTCTTGTATATTGTTTTTTTTCTACCTGTTCTCCATCAATAATATTTATTTCATCCACCTTTGCTTGGATAAAAATTGGGTGAGACTCGTCGTTGGTTAACGTAACGATACCGTTCCCTTTATCATCAGAGACAATAACCATTTTATCTACCGTAAAAGCTTGTACACTTATAGATAACAATATAGCGGTGAGTGATACTAAATTTAGTAGAACTTTATTGGATTTCATTTCCCACTCCTTAATTAACTTGTGCGACTGGGTATGTAATGGCGTTGGTGCGATAAAGTCGCTTTGCCAACAGTTTTAACTGATCGATATCTCTTTTATGAAGCGCTATTGTTTCCGCCATGTTTATAGATTCATGCGCTATATAAATTGCCTTAAACGAACCCACTTCTTTCTGAATAATTCGATAACCGTGTGACTCGAGCTTTTTAAGCGCTTTATTCAGTTCAATCGAGCTTTCGTATGCACCTAAATACATCGCTTGTAGTCGTTCATCTGCATCAATCAAATCTATCTGCTTTTCTTGAGCTATTGGCAAACAATAGTTTTGACCAAAGTTCATCTGATTTGTTGAAGTAAATTCATAAGGCAGTAAGCATTGGCTTTCTTTCGCTGACAATTCAAAGTTCATGCCTTCCAATACGGTTACTCTATAAACACCGTCGGCCATTTCATTGACTTCAATACAACCTTCTCCATGACACTCCACTTCTGTAATCGGCTGTTCTGATATGTCATTAAAGGCGCTGACAAACGAAACGACGCGACTAACTCTTGGCTCAATAGAAGCAACCGTACCTGGGTGTGTAAACACGGTTACGTTACTATCACCAGAGTTGTAAAGATCAACGCTCTCTGAATCAAATTTCGCACGATATTGACTATAGTCTTCCAAAGGCACAATTGTTTCATCGTTATATACGATGAACTTACTGTTGTTTCGCCCTTCTTTTTTAAGAGAGAAGTAACCTTTTTCATCAAACGTCTGCTCTGTATTCTGCGACTGATGAATATCGACAAGCGTATAAGACATTGCCGCTTTATCGGTAATATAAACGCCGTCTGTCGTCACGATTTGAGTGCTAGACAAGCCAGCATTGATACCACTCGTGCCATTGGTGGACGTATGGGCGGAGGCATTCATTCGAGCGTATTTAGTCGTGCCACTGGTCGCCAATAACGCATCTTGATACATATCATCCTGTTGTCGATCGTAGGTGTTACTCACCTCAAGCGACGTATTAAAGGAGTCTGAGTCAATTAACTGATTTCGTCTTACTGTTGTTTTAAATTGATTAATGTCATCACTATCACTCGTCAGGCCCATGATAGTTTCTACTGTGTCTGACAACGGGACACTCCATAACAAATTAACTGATATGTCGTCCGTCGCCTCAGAGTAATCGACGTTAATATTAACTCGCGAATCTAAAACTGTGGGCGTGCTGTAACCAACGGAAATAAACTGCTGTTCCTGTTCATCCGAGTTACCTAAATTGTCTAACTGCTTGTCGTTATTAAGCGAGTAAACCGCATACATAGATTGTCCACCGCGGAAGCTGTACGAAGAATTCAACGATAGACGTGAATAATCGGCATATCCGTACATATAAGAAGCAACTGGATCACCAAGTTCATTATCGAGAGACTCATAAGATAGACTTAAATAAGGGATACCGATATTAGCATTAAAGTGAGATGCGTCTTCGAATTGGCTGTACACAGCTTCAGTACTCAAATCCCAATCAATCAGATTGTATGCACCACCAACGGTGTACATAGTGCCACTGTCCGTGACCAAGCCGCCCAAGCCTACTTGCAACGAACGGGTGAGTTGGTAGTTAGCTAATGCCTTGCCATAAACATCGTCTTCAATATTTTGAATGCCATGTTCCGTGTAGTCGTAATGGCTTCCTGAAAACATACCCGCAGTGGCAACGAAATCCACTTCCCCCTGAGTCAGAGAGTCACCTTTGGTGTTATATACTTGATAAGTCTGGGTATTAACAACTTGCCCACCACTTGTCACCTCAAGTACAGCTTCATAGCGACCAGATGGTAACTTGCTGTAAGGAATTGAGTTCTGCCCTTCTGGTACGTTATCTTGAAAAATCAATCGACCATCACGAAGAACTTGTACACCGCCACTTGTTGGCGCATAAAAGCTCAATACTTTGTCGTTATTATGTCCGCCTACGAGCAACTTTTTAGAGGTACCTACCGTGAGCGAGTTTTGAGCAACTCGAGCGGTGTTATTCAGGAAGTCAGTTGAGTTAACCTCTGGCTCAAATTCAAAATGACCCGCTTTTATTGAGTAAGAATCGATATCTAAATGATATGCCGCTTCATACAATTCAGAACCGTTATCACTGTTGTTGGCATTGAAATCAGTTTTGAGGTATCCGTAAGGTAGCCCCAGTGTCGTTTCATTATTTAAAGAAACGATTGAGTCTTGATCTTGATATTCACTCACGTACAGATCAAATGAATTGATTAACCCATTGTGTTGACTCAGAGACGAGTGGTATACCAGTTCTTCATCGAGATTCGAGTATGACAACACCTGTGGAGATACAAAAAGATAGACTTCTTGATCGTTATAGTTATGAACGATCTCAAACGTTTCTGGGTACAACTCACACTCATCGAGCTTACCTAAACACTCAGACTGATCTTGTATGCCAACCATTAATTGATCTATGATCTTCTGCTGGTACTCAGCCGACACTGTATTATCATTTAAATAGTCAGATACCTGTGCGATCGCTTTTTTATTATTCGAGTCTAATTTTAACGTGTTAAACGACGTTAAAAATGGGATCGGTGAAGTAAGGGAACCATCTAAGTTACGTATACGGACTGTTGACTCTTTCAATTCAAACAGTTCTTCAAAACCTTCAAGAACATTTTGACTATAACTTGAATACGAATACACAGGCAATAACACTAAAATTGCCATTGTTATGAGTTTGAACCTGAACATTATATATCTACCTCTATATTGAACTCTATCTCACCATTACACCTCTCCGCTTGGCCCGCTGTGATGATATCTTTAAATGACTGAAAACTTAATATAATGTCATGCTCACTATACTTATTGTCGCCATCATTTAAATTGAAATTTGAAAAAGAGACGGATTCACCCTCTGACAAACTTTTCCCGTCAATCGTTAATGTAACGAAATCATCCTGAACATTGCTCACTCCAGAGTAGTCCGTACAAATTGACGTATTTTTTGTTAACGTTGAAATATAAGGAATATCCGAAGACTCAAAAGGTATATCTGTTTCAATTCTTAATGTGGTATTAACATCATCAAATTTTGTTTTGTCTTGATTTGACGTCAACTCCAGAACTGCCGGAATAAATTCAACAGAATTAATTGAATTTGTATAAAGTTTGCCTACATCGAGGCTCGTAGTAATGTAAAGCACTTTGAAATCGGCGTTGGCATTCATACTCATGAAAGCCAATAGTATTAAAACTTTTTTCATATTGACTACCATCGTAGAGAAATAAGGCTCGTAATTACTACGAGCCTTTGAATCGGGAATTTTCTACAAATTAAACAAGGTCAGCCATAACCGTTACTGATGCTTGAACAGTAGTTCCACCTACTTCAGATTCAGGTAATACAGCAGTCTGCTTAACTTTAGTTGAAATAGTTTCTTCACCAGAAACAACATCACCAACGGCTACTGGTGCACCATTTACATTAATCTCAACAGCTTGAGATGGGTTTGCCACACCGTCAAAAGCTACTGATGCATCAACTAGAGTCCAGTTAGCTGAAGCTAATGCACCAACAACAGGAGTAACAGCATCACCATCATTTAAGTGAGACTCAAGTACGATAGTATCTGATTCAAACACACCGTCTGAGCTTGGAGTGATAGTACCGTTAAGCGCTGTTGTATCACCTCCTAGGCCAGTGATGATAAGTGCATCTGATGCGCTAGTTGTTGGAACAACGCCGTTCCATATAACAGTAGCATTTGAAGATGCGTTAGCACCTGCACTTACTGCCATACCCATAAGAAGAACTGATGCTAGTGCGCTTTTTTTGAAGTTAAACATTTTACTTTCCTTTAAAGATTAAATATTTCATAAATTAGTAATCCCGCTCCTGCGTTTAAATTTGTTAACGCTCATCGGTGACAGGACGAAATAAATTATGCGGAACACTGGAAAAGAAATATTGGGCATTTGAAAATTCCATTTTCCGAAAATGCCGATTCGATAAAACCATCAACAGTAAAGCTAGTAATACCTACCTTCGTTTTATCTACATCTATAATAAAAACCTGCCCGATAAGCTATAGTTTAAATTCTAATAAAAGAAGATTGAATTACATAAGCAATCGAACAATACTTACCATAATAGAGATTATCGAGGACAAAGAATGCCACTCACGTTTGCACACTTCTTAGAACAAGCCAGAAAGGAGCGAGGTTTAACACAGCAGGAGATGCTTGAGTTACTGCTTGAGGCCGACCCGACATTGTCTAAGCTCGACCTCAGGGCAAGATTACGAAG